>JBDKKX010000092.1:0-13043 GCA_039795795.1 Bacteroidota bacterium
ATAAGTTATAATTATGTAATAAAAAATATTATTTCGATTATTGCAAAAAAACGAACAAGCTAATGAAAATAGAATTACCTTTGCGCTGATATATTTTTTTTTAAATCAAAAAATAACATCATGAAAAAACTGTCAAAAGCGTACATTAATGCGCTTACTTATCAAATTATTGGTGCAGCCATTGAAGTACACAAAGAAATGGGACCAGGTCTTTTGGAAGATGTCTATGAAGCTTGCTTTATTCACGAACTGGGAAAACGGGGAATTCAAATTAAATGCCAAGAGCAAATTCCCGTTTGCTACAAGGGGTTAAAATTAGATGCGAAACTTCGCTATGATTTATTAGTCGAGGATTCGATTGTCGTAGAATTAAAATCCGTTGCGATTATGTTGCCCATTTTTGAAGCCCAAGTTATTTCTTATGCCCGATTATTAAAAGTGCCAAAAGCGATTTTGATTAATTTTAATTGTGCTCATATTTTTAAGGAAGGGCAGAAAACTTTTGTGAATCAATTTTTTAATGATTTGCCCGATTAGATTTTTTTTTTAACACATAGGGACATAGGACACATAGAGCATTGAAAATCAATGCTCTATGTGTCCTATGTTCCTATGTGTTAAAAAAAACTAGGTGTCCTATGTCCCTATGTGTTAAAAAAAATAGTCATAATTTTTTCCGAATCCGACTCAACGATTCTGGTTTAATATTCAGATAAGATGCCAAATATTTCAATGGAATGTTTTGAACGTATTCTGGATACGCATTCAATAAATGGATATATCGTTCAGTTGCCGATTCCGAAAGTAAACTTTTAAGCCGCTCAGAAGTCTTTTTGAACAAATCTTCGGTGAGAATACGGGCTATTTGTTCAAATTTGGGCGATTTGGCGTAAAGTTTCGTCAAATCGCTGTGTCGAATGCGCATTGTACTCACAGGCGTTAATGTTTCAATGGCATGTTGAGCGGGCGTTTGATCGAGAAAAGATTCGTAAACGCTTACAAATTGTCCTGTAAAATGAAAATCCAAAGAGATATTTTGGTCTTCCTTGAAAAAAAAACTCCGTGTAACGCCTTCTATAATAAAATATAAGTAATTTTCAATTTTGCCTGCTTCGGTTAACAAAGCACCTTTTTTAAATTGTTTAAATTGAGCGAGTTCCAAAGCGGATGCAATATCCGTTTCTGTAATGTTTGTGCGCGTTTGAACCACTTTTTGAAGTGCAGCGACGCTTTGAAAAAAAGCAAAAGTATCTGTTTGTATCATTTTAGTAGATTTTATTGCAAAAGAAAGATTTTTACTTTTCAGCATAAAAGTTACAAAGGAACAAAGCGAAACAAAAGTTTTTCAGCATAAAAGTTACAAAGGAACAAAGCGAAACAAAAGTTTTTTAGAACAAAAGTTACAAAGAAACAAAGAAAACAGCAAAAGCTTTTGTTTGGCTTTTATTTCTTTGTAACTTTTGTTCTAAAAAACTTTTGTTCCACTTTGTTCCTTTGTAACTTTTGTTCTAAAAAATGTAAACTTTCTTTATCGCCCGATGAAACCACCCAAAAAAGGTGTAGAGCGAATGGAAACACGGAGGACACGGATTTTACGAATTTACACGGGTTTTTTTGAATTTACGCTTAAAATCCAATATAAATTCAAAAAAAATCCGTGTAAATTCGTAAAATCCGTGTCCTCTGTGTTTCCATTCGCTCTCCCCCTTTTTTGTCCCGTACCTATTAAAGACAATTTTAAGCTGCTTAATTAAAAAAAAATGATTTCATTAAAATTAAAACTGTAAATTAACAGTATCATAATGATTTACTGTAATCATTTCACTTTGTTTTTGTGCTGGAAATAATATTCGTTCTCCTCGACACAAATATTTAAAAATACGCCATGCGTTTGCACGGCTTGGCATAAAATACAAAAAAAAGCCCAAACGCGCCCACCAAGCCAATCGCCCCGTTAAACAGATGCCATACAATTCTGAAAACGCTTTATTCATTCCAATCGACCCTGTTTGACCTAAACCATAAAAAGTAAAAGATTTTAAAGTCCGATTTTGCAAAGTTCGCGCCATATTTTGCCCAATCCAAGTACCATGTTTAATTGCCCAAAGCGCGTCTGCACGACAAGCACCGTTCCCACTAACATGCGGAATACTTGCAACATCGCCCCCAACCCAAATATTTTTAAAATCAACTGCCTGCAAATAAATATTCCCTTCAATTCGTTTTTGAGCATCTTTTTGAAAAGGAATGACGCTTTCCGGCGCACAAACCACTTGTCCAATCGTCGAAACAACCAGATTCGATGGAATAAAGTCATTATTTTCCAATAAAACACCTTCTTTTAAAAATGCTTTAATAGAACGATTTAAATGAATTTTTACATTATATTGTTTGAATACTTTTTCTACATAAGCAATTAAACTTTTAAATTTGGATAATTGTGGTAAAATCATTGAATTCGATTGTATTAAATGTACTTGATAGCCTTTTTCTTTCAAAATAGGGTAATGCACTTTTAATAATTCCAAATATTCACAAAGATTGCCACACAATTCCACCCCTGCAAATCCACCACCACAAACGACAAAATTTAAATCCATTTTTGTTTTTGCCGTATTTAAAACTTCAATAATGCGTTGACGTGTATTTTCCACTCCTGTTGAATCTTTAATCGTAAAAGCATATTCTTTTGTACCAGCAATGCGTTCCGTTTCGTCTCGCGCCCCCATGCCGATAACCAAATGATCATAATCTGCTATTTGATTCGATTGCGTTTTGTCATCAAAATAATGCACTTTTTGACCTATTTGATCTACTTTTGTTACAAAACCGGATATAAAACGGGCTTTTGGAAAAAGAACTTCTTGTGGTGTATATCGAAGTTCGATAGGGAACAAACCCGATAAAAATTCACCTGTAAATCCATGAAAAGCATGTTGATCACTATTTGAAATGATTTCAATTTCCAAATTATCTTGGAGATGCTTTTGGGTATTTTTTAAAAGATTTCGATATGCCCAGACGGTTGTGTAACCAATTCCGAGTAATAAAATTTTGGTTTTCAAGAGATTGTAATTTAATCGTGATAAGTATTTAAATCAAATATTAAGTAATGATGAATGATGAATGATGAATTTTACAATAATTTGATAATCAATTCATTGTAAAATTTATCATTCATCATTTATCATTCATCATTACTTAATTTTTTTTTTATAAAGCAAAAACTTGTCCTTCCAATGAAGCTGGAATCCATGAAGTTTGTTGCTTTTTCAAAGAAACAGGTTTTCCAAAAGCAGAAAATGGAGCTAATTGAAAACCCATATAACTATATTTCAAAGCAATTTGAGCAATCCAATCCGCTTGTTCCAACGTCGCATTGCCGAGACAAAAATGCTTTTCATGTCCTTCCAAAGCCAATAAAACCGTTTCAGAAAAACAAGCATAATATTCTCCGTCGCGCAAAGCGAGACTGCCCATAAATAATGCCATATTTTGAATCGTTACTAACCCACCATCAATTAAAGTTACATCTGGTCTTTTGGTCAAAATATCTGGAGCGATATTTCGAGGTTGCGTTCCGTCAAGGACTATCGCATTTTTTTTTAAATGCTTCGGTAAAATCAACGTTTCATTGGAAGCCGTTAAAACAACAACAATATCTGCATCCGTCAACGTCATCAAATCCGTAGAAATTTGAATATTCGCATTTAAATTTATTTTTTGAATCGTAGTTGCAAACCGTTCCAATTTCCGAAGCGTTTGTGAAATCAATAGAAAATCTTGAACTGTATTCTTTCTTGCCAAAAGCTGCGTCACACAAGAACCCACACTGCCCGTCGCGCCCACAATCGCCACTTTTGGGCATTGTAAACCCGTTTCTTGAATGATTTTTTCAATAGATTGCGCCATCATCACCGCAGTAAATGCATTTCCGTTGGTCAGACAAATATCATTTCGTTGTGCCAAAGCCAATCCCCCTGCGGTCAAAGGAGCCGTTAGTGCGCCCAATCCAGCCACTTTAACCCCTTTTGCGACCAATTTATCTAAATAAACGTTCATTTTAGCCACAAATGCTTCCCGATTCATATTCAACATCATTGTCGCGCTCATCGGCACCGCTTCCAGCGTACCGACATCCGTTACCGTTTGATTGGACTGTTTAAGCCGCACCGTACTCCAACGGTAAGAGCGATGCCCCAAACGCGTAAATAATTTTTCATAAAAAGATTCAGGTAGCCAACCTAATGGTTTCCAAAAAAATTGTATATCTTCGCGGAAACTTCCTCTAAAATGAATAAAAAAACTAAAAGATGTCATGTTTTTATGATTTGTTTTTTTTAAAATCGAAAATATTTGAGTTCGATACGGATGCCTTTTATTTTACGAGGATTAGACTTTGAATCAATTAGAAAAGGCTTCAAGTTTCATAGCTCATGGTATGTAGTACAAAGTTGCGCCGCCCGACCAACTTAACAATTGATATAGGTTAAAAAGGAAGGACAAAAAATTGATGTAGGTTAATTAAATGGCAATTGCCGAAAAATACCAACCGCTTGTAAAGCAAAAAGGGATAAAAAAAAAATTCAGTACAGGACAAAAAAACATAAAAAAACAAATTTCAAACGTTCTATCCATAGCCACACTTGAAATGTATGGTAAAAAGACGTATTTTTGCAAAAGTAAATCATTAATTGACGCAATTGAGGGACAAGATTGGCTTAATGCAACCAGAAGTACACTTATTTAGTGAACCTTTTCGCCGCGAACAAAATGGAATCGTTTGGTATCAGCAAGAAGAACTGTTGTTTCAAACGGATGATGTCGCTTTTGACCGCTTTATGGAGAGTGGTTGGCGGCGTTCGGGGTATTTATTTTATCGTTTGACCCATTTTCCAGAAAATGATGGGCAATTTTCAACGGTATTGCCTTTGCGCATCCAGTTGGAAGGCTTTTCGTTTTCCAACAGTCAAATTAAAATTTTTAAAAAAAATGCCGATTTGACTTACCAAATTGGCGCGACGCGCCCTACTCCCGAACATATTAAACTATTTGAATTGCATAAACAGCGTTTCAAAAATTATCCGCCAGATTCTATCTATGATTATATTACAGAAAGGCATGAGCGTTATCCGACTAAAGGCATGATACTCAATGTTTTCGATGGTAAAAAATTAGTTGCGGCGAGCTTTATTGACGTGACGAATCGTTCGGTTTCGAGCATTTATGGGATGTTTCATCCCGATTATTCGGCGCGGAGTTTGGGTATTTTGACCATGTTGTTGGAGATTCAGTACTCGACACGGCGGGGGTGCGCCTATTATTATCCCGGATTTGCTTATGTGGAACCGTCTTTTTATGATTATAAAAAACGTTTTAACAATTTGCAAGCATACGATTGGCAACGATGGCAAGCATATCCGCGTTTGCGGTAGGGCGTTGGAATTCGGATTAAATGGGATTTTTTGGGGATTAAATGGGATTGATTTTTGGGATTTTTTGGGATTTTTTGGGATACATTGTGATACGAATAGATGTACAGATTTCACGGATTTCACGGATTCGTACAGATTTTGGAAACAAAATGCTTGGTTTTAAGCAAAAAATAAAAAAAATCCGTAAGAATCCGTGAAATCTGTGAAATCCGTACATCTATTCGTATCACAATGTATCCCAAAAATCCTAAAAATCCTAAAAATCAATCCTATTTAATCCCAAAAAAAATCCCATTTAATCCTAATTCCACCCTCCTATAAATTCCGAGAAATCATCCCATTCATTTTCACTTTCTCCGCCAACGACCAATTTTCCAATGCGATTTGCAATTTATACCCTTCCGTCCGATAATTCGTCTTCCTCAAAATCGGATTTTCCCGCGTACTCAACCACTCATGTCGAGCATCCACATATTTTTTAATCCAAATTTTCTCTTTTCCACCCTTTGCAGGCACCGATTCCGCAAATTGATTGCGAATATCCTCCCGAATCTTCCCCGAATGAATGAAACTGTCGTAAATCACCAACAAACTCAACGGTAATTCAAATCCATTGTCTTCAAACCAGTCGAATGCTTTTTGATAATACGTTGTATCAAAAAAATCATCTTGCACCTGTTTCATAATCGGGTCATTTTTGCCCGCCTCTTCCAACATTTTGACAAAAGCGGTTTCCTGCCAAAGCGGTTCAACGCCGATGCGCGCAATATACGGAGTCATCACCGCCGCAAAACTGCCTTTCGCCTTGACGTAACTTTCGAGCAACGTTTTCAAATGACTTTGTTCTGTCGTTTGATGCGCGCCGTAAGTAATTTGTTTGGTCGGCTTACCATCGCTGCCGATTTTGCCATCCGCATAAATGGTCACATCGCCATAATTGCCATCTGGCGAACCCGTTTCAATAATACTAAGGACGCTTTGAATGCGTTTTTTGTTATCTGGCGTAATCATAAGGTCGATTTTTTTTTAAATGAAACAATTTTTTATACTGCAAAGGTACTAAAAATCGTATATGAAAATATTAAATTTAGGTAAAAATAAATTTTTAGAAGCAATCATACCCCTTTTTTTAGTTGTTAAACCAAATTTAATATTACATTTGGCGGATTTTTAAAATTAAAAAAGAATGCTTATGGGAACTACTATTAACGGCAAAGCCATCACAATTCGAGAAACGTTTAGTCGCACGACGACCGTTTCCATTGATATTCAATCGAATTTGGCGATTGTATGGGAATTATTGACCGATGCGGCGGCGTATCCGAATTGGAATAAGACGGTTATTTCAATAGATGGGGATATTCAATTGGGGCGCACGATTTTATTGAAATCGACCCTTGACCCCAAACGCACGTTTAAATTGAAAATCAAAACGGTTGATGAATATGCCGTTTTAGCTTGGGGCGATGGGCAAGGAACGCGCACTTACACGCTCGAACCCATTGATAATCAAATGGTTCGAGTTACGATGACGGAGAAAATAGGCGGTTGGATGTTTCCGCTTTATGCCAAACAGCTTCCCTCTTTTGATGCTTCATTTGAACAATTTGCAGGAGATTTGAAAAAAGCGGCGGAAGATAAAACGATGAAGGATACTTTGTGATACTTTTTATCACAGATTGAACAGATTCAACGAGATTTCACAGATTTTTTTTGATTTTCAACGCCTAAAATCCAAAAAATCTGTGAAATCTCGTTGAATCTGTTCAATCTGTGATAAAAAGTATATTAACATTTTCCATCCTAATTGTATATCACAGCATCATAAATTGCTTTTGCAACGACGGGATCTTGCAAATATCCCTCAATGCCATGTGCATTATCCGTGAAATTTGTAACCGCTTCATGATTAACGATAGGAGGCAATATATTAAAATATTGATTATTCAACGGATATAACGAAACAATATCGCGTTTATCCAAAGCATTGAACCAACCTTTTTGGACGCATTTTGGCAAACTTAAAGGTTTTTTTAACTGATCCTGCACCGTTTTAGTCCCTAACGGCGAACCAATAGTAATCAAGTGGCGAACGGAATAGCGCGGATGCGCCTGCAAAACATTGTAACAAAGAATCGAACCCAACGAATGTCCCACAACAACACAAGGCGTTTTTGCCTCAAAAACCTTTTCAATATGCTTATGAACGGCATCTTGAACCTTGTAATTCCAAAGGTACATGTAAGCCGTCTCCACAAAAGACAATAATTTCTTAGCAAAATCGGGTTTTGCATCTATATATTCAGCGAATTTGTGCACCACTGGAAGCGTAAACGCCTTTTCGAGCATACCTCGTTTCGGTTCAAGCAAATCCGTTAGTTCTGCTTTTTGGGCGCGTATTAAAGTGGATTCTTTTTGAATGAATTCTTGTAACAACGCAGCTTCAAAATCGGCGAAAAGCTCTGGATTGAAAAATTGTCCACTTCGAGTAACGGTTTCTGTATCTGCGGGCATTTTTTTAGCATCCGCAGCCAATTGAGCTAACAGTTTTCCATAATACGGGAATTCAATGGTGATTTCCGCAGGAAAAGGCAACACAGGATTATTTTTGGCTAATCCAATTTTCCATTGGTCTATCCAACGTTGCTTCAATTCCATTTCATCGAAACGCTCTTGCGCAATCCCATGTACGAGTATTAGTTTCATAAACAATTGATTAATAATAATTTATAAAATAATTGCCATTTAAATATTCATTTTTTTGCTATCTTTGTACAGGATAAAATGCTTTTTCTCCGCACCTACCAAACAAGCTTCCGTGCGTCCAGACCGAAATGCGTGTTCTATATTAAATTCTTTTTCTAATCGGAAGTAGAAACCTCGACTGAAAGCGATAGCCGCTTTATCGCCAATATCAGTCGTTGTGCCAATGACATATTGCACATATTTCGCAATTATTTCCGCTTGATTGGCGGAATAACAAGCGTTCAATAAAACTAATTGCAACGCTAAATTTTCCTGTTGAAAATATTCAAATAACACCCCCAAACTTTGGGTTTTGAGAAGTGATTCGCCATTTTTGTCCTCATTAAGTAAGTAGATGCCTGCATTTCCGCCTTGTTCACCATGTCCAGAAAAGTGTAAAATATCTGGTTTGATAACTTCGGGTAATTCTTTAAACTCATTGATATTCAATGATTTACGCAATTGAAAATCAAATTTAGGAGGCTGATTCTGTAATTTTATAGTGATTTCAGAATGCTCTTTCGATATATCCAAGCGGCTTCCAGTATGTGCTGTAACCATTAAAATCTTTTTAATAGGCTGCGACATTTTTGAACTAGGTTGTGGTGTTTTTTGTATGTTTTCCACTAATTCCTTTTTTAATCTCGCTAATTCTGCTTCGACAGCCATCAATCTATTTTTGACACCCCCAATCGCGTCGGGCGACGCATTGCCCCGCATGATAATTAATTGTTGCCGTTCTGCTTCTAATTTTGCTATTTGTTCTCTGTAAAAAGACTCCATTGGAAAAATGATTTTGGATTGACATAAAAAAAATCTTTATAATTTTGGTGTTATAACGTTTTCCATGCTCCATAAAGTTCATTTGAATTTGTATATTTTTTAATTTTATCCCGTCAATATCTACTTCTATTTTTTTCCAAAACACCGAGCCAAAAGTATAATTTACATTAAATATCAAAAAAACAAAATTTATTTTAACAGATACAAAGTTTTTATTAATTTTGATGCCTTGATTTCATTGCGCATTAAGAATTACAATTTTTATCAATATTTTAAAATCAAATCAATGGAAGATTTTCTTCAAAAACAGTTAGAAAAATTACAACAAGATTACATGGCATTAATCCAAATGCGTGTCAATGCTTCTGTGGATGCTCGCGGCGGGATACTGCATCAGTTGCAACGGCTTGAGATGGAAATGGAAGAAGTGAAAAAAGATCTTCAAAAATGGCGTGCCAAAACAATTGCACCGATTTTAGACCATTCGAGTTGGCTCAATGCTCTAAAAGTAGATTTAGAACCTGTCAAACAGTTACTCAGCCGAGGCAAAATGGCGCAAGCCATCGCACTTTTAAAAGAAGTATTGCCCCAAGAATCCTTGGTAACTGCTTTGAATGGTCGTTATAGCCACCTTCAAACCCAAATCATTGCAGGTACCCTTTCGACGGAAACACAGTTTCAACAAATGGCAAAATTAAATTATGATATTTTAGAATTTATAAACCTTCAGAATGGATAGATACGCAATTTTAAACGCGGAAAAAGAAAGATTATATGCGGAGTGGGCAACGCTTCTAACACAACGTTCGGATGCTTCTCCAGACGCTCGTGGGGGTATCAAGAGTAGGATGGCTCAAATAAACGAGTCCATAACTGAAATCGAAAAAGATATGAGTGAAATTGCTTCATCCTCGTATTCGACCACGACTCCAGAGGTACATTGTGCCGTACTAGTTTCTAAACGAGATACAATTTTAAATCGAATGGGTCAAAAAAAATTTAATTTGGTAAAAGCAGATAGATACAACCCTTATCACAAAAAAGAGTATCGTCCTTTTCATAAAGAAGTATCTATTGATACGATTTTGACGGGCTCGGAAACCGAAGAAAAAAGTGTCGCTTTTAATTTTAAAAGCATTCAATATTTGGGCATTGCCGATTGGACGAAAAGCCTGTTAGTGAAAACAAAACAGAACATTGCTAAAATTATCCTTATCGCTGACCCACTTACAGTGAGTCAACAGACCAAAAACATTACTAAATGTTTTGATGTGCAAGAAGCAGCAGGCGTGATTGTTCCTTACTGTACCAGTTTATACGCATATCCCAGTTTGACAGACGAAATTAAGCGTCAAATGGAAGATAATTTTGAATACCATGAAGCACGCCTTCGTCAAACCCAATGTTGTGAGTTCTATATGCCAAATGATCCCAATTTTGCTTATGTAAAAAAAAGCATCGATCATATTTTGAATTCCAAATTTAAATATAAACGCCAAATCCAACCTGCGAGCGACCAGCTTGACCCATCTTGTAACATGTGGTCGTAACAGGAAGAAGCGTTTTGAACAACATTAAAAGCATGATAATTTCTTTTTACTCTTACAAAGGCGGCGCAGGGCGAACACAGCTCTGCGTCAATGTGGCGGAATATCTCTGCTATCACCTCCAACGAAAGGTGCTCTTATGGGATTGGGATTTGGAAGCTCCTGGTATTCATGTCTTTTTTGGGCGGGAAACCAAAACTTTTGACCATCCTGGCACGATTGAAATGTTGAACCATTATGTTCGGCTGATGCGCCTGCGCGAAACGGTGTTTCCGAATGATTTACGAGATACGCTGGATTTATTAGACCCGATTCCATTAGTTACGACAGATAAAGGTTGTATTTCGCTGTTGCCTGGGGGCAATTACAGCCGCAATTACGAATATAAAGTGGGTTCATTCGATTGGTCTGCTTTCATTGACCAATGGGATGGCAAATCATTTTTGAATCGGCATGTCCGCTATAAAATTAAAGCATTAGGTTATGATTACGTGTTGATAGACAGTCGGACGGGCATTAGTGATTACGCGGGATTGTGTAACATCTTGTTACCAGATTTGAATGTGTTGGTCGTCACGCCGCATGACCAAAGTTTTGAAGGCAATCTTAAAATCGCGGAGTTCATTAAACGCTCCGAATATGTGAAACAAGGTTATCGAAAACCGCATATTTTACCCATATTCAGTCGTTTGGATTTGCCCGCTTCGGGAAAAGCGCAAGAACGATTAAAAAAATTTAAAAAACAATTTGGGGTTTATTACCAAGAAATTGTGGAACAGATAGGCGAACCTTTGGCGCGGTACGCCAAAGATGAGAATTTGTATTTAAATCATACGCTTTTGGCGCACGAACCGACCTTAGCCAATGAAGAAAAATTGTTATTTTCCAGTCATAAAGAGTATATTGCCATGCCTTATCTTCAAAATATGGGTCATATTGCTCAATTATTGGATGATATCGCATTTGGGCACACACGTTCCAACCTGCGTTACGAGGTCGAAGAAAAAGGCATTCGGTTGAACGAGGCGGTTTTATATGCGTTTCCGAAGTTGAAATCAACGGTTTTGAACTTGAGTTTTCAACAACCTTATCAAGAGAATAAGTATTTAGTTCAATTGGAATTGAAAACGGCTGCCATAGAACCCCAAATGCTGTTGCGAAAACCGTATTTGTTGAATTTATTAGCCGTTAAAACCCTTGTGAATCCTAAAATGCTATTTGAGACCTGTTTCAAAGACGAGATAGCACAGGTTTTCCGAGATTTTATTGAATTATTGAAAAAGGAACAAATAGAACAATTGCTTTTCGTTGTGTCCGCGCCCGAATCGTTACACCATTTGCCGTTTGAAGCGATTTTAGGGTATTTTGAGCCCGATTATGCGCAAAAATCGCTTTCAATGCATCTGGTTCGGACACGCCAAGTCGCTTTTCGGGATTTTAGCCTTATTTCGCCAATACTTAAGCCTCGTCCATTGAGTGTTTTATATGTTAATGCTTTTCCTTATTTGTTGGATGTTATTCGTCATGAATTGCTTTCGGCGGTTAGTTATGGTTTCAAAGATGCTGCTCCTGTCTTGCAGGATACTTTAGCAATCGAATATCTATTGCCCGCCTCGCTCCGAGAAATGCAAAGCGCACTAACTGCCCGACAACCTGAAATCTTACACTTGTGCGCTTACGCAGAAATGCGTAAAAACAAACAAATTGTATTGTATTTGGAAGATGAAAAAGGCAATTTAGACGCAGTTCACCTCCAAAGTTTTGGCGAAGTGCTGCAAAATGCCCCTTCTCTTCGAGTCGTGGTTTTGAACTTAGCTGCTCGACAAACCCCTATTTTGTCCGCGATTGCGTATCAATTAGCTGCATTTTCGATTTCGTGCCTTGTGTTTACGCAAGACAATTGGTCTAAAGATGCTCAAATTACGTTTTATCGCCAATTGCAACTCGGCAACTCTCCTGCAAAAGCCCTCGCACAAGCCAATCTATCCGCAGCCATATCGCCTGAAAAAGTTGGGATTTATCAGAATCAAGTGGTGAAAGGATTATTACATTTATCGGGCGCACTGAAACCTAAAAATAGTTACTACGCATTGAAAACTTTATTGGGACAACGACGCACCCGAATGATGGGATTTGTGGGACGCAAGCGATATTGGATAGAAATGCAACAGGCTTTTCGGCAAAATCGCTCGATTTGCTTATATGGTTTAGGCGGTTTGGGTAAAACGACTTTGGCAGAAGCCTTTGCGTATCATTACGCTGCCCAACATCAAGCTGAAATTATGATTTTTAAAGACGAAAATCAAATTGATGAGTCGTACATCATAGAACAATTATTGATAGTGTATGAAAAGCGATTCCAACAGCAAGCCGTTCGTTTGAAACAATTAGTTAAAACTAAAAATAGCAATGCGCTGGATCAGTTAAAACAATTAATTTGACGTGGTTAAAATGGTTATAAATAATTGTAAATCAATGAGTTGAAGGGATATGATTTAGAAAAAGGCATTTTAAAATATATTTATTTTTTTTA
>JBDKKX010000093.1:0-12911 GCA_039795795.1 Bacteroidota bacterium
ATTCAACGAGATTTCACAGATTTTTTTGGATTTTAAGCATTGAAAATCCAAAAAAATCTGTGAAATCTCGTTGAATCTGTTCCATCTGTGCCGAAAAGTATTTTTGTCACGTACTAAGCATTTAATCCCAAAAAAATCCCATTTAATCCTAATTCCAATCGTCATTTTATAACAATCTGATGTTTTTCCAAAATCGGCATTCGGCGCATTTTCAAGAACAATTGTGCCACTGCCAATACATCTTTCTCGCAATAAGTAGAAATCCGCTTCAAATCTTTCAACTCATAATACACGCCCGCCACTTGCGAACCATCAATATCATCCTTCGGAGACGGGAAGCCAAACACCGCCGCCAACAATTTTAACGACGTGTACGCTTTGTTATCCCCAAATTTCCACAATTCGAGCGTATCTAACAAATGTTTTGTTTCCCAAGGCTTCTTCCCAGAAATATCCAGCATGCGCGGCAACGCAATTTGATGAATCAACATCCGACGGCACAGATACGGAATATCAAATTCTTTAATATTATGCCCACACAAAAAGTGTCGTTCTGGAAAATTAAAATGTTTGTTTAACAATTCAGCAAAGCCTTTCAAGACAATGCTTTCATCATCGTCCGCGAAGGATTTAAGCCGAATCGTCAACTCGTGCGTTGCCTTGTCGCGGGCAACGAAACCGACACTGATACAAATGATTTTGCCAAACTCGGCAAACATACCCGCTTTTTCATAACTACCCTCGATTTCCTCGAAAGTCAACGGTTCTTCATATTTTTTGAGGATGGAACGTGCCTTCAAACCCCAAAGGTATTTAAAATCATCGTTCAAATCCTCATATTTGGCAGCCCCCGGAACAGTCTCAATATCCAAAAAAAGAATATTGGTAATATCAATGTTATCAATCATCTTATCAATTAAAAATTAAATTTTTTGAAATACATTATTTAAATAATTGATTATCAATCATTTAAATAAAATGCTTTGCCGTGTATAAAGGTTCGAGACAAATTTATTATTTTATTGCGAAACTATGTCGCAGTATGAATGATATTTTTAATCTCATTGCAAATATGGAAAAAATGATTTAAACTACGCAAATGAGTTACTTCATTCACAACTCGTTTTTGTAATTCGTTCAAATACGGTTCATTTAGTATCACTTTGGGATTTGATTTTCTATAAAATTGCCCATGTTCTTTTAACATTTCGCGCAAGTATGCTTCGTGAAACTGTGCTTTCTGAGTAAAATCTCCATATTTGCCCATTTTCTCGGGATCATTTTCAAATACATTGTAAAATTTTATATAATTTTTTAAAATTTCATTTTCAGGATTTTTTTTAAATGCTTTTCTATTGCCCAAAAACCAACTTTCCACACAAGCATTTTGAGTAACAATTCTTAATTTACACAAATTGTTTAATTCCACTTTTTCTATTGCTAAATAATCTAACAATTTTTGCCGCCGTGCTTGAGGGCTTAATTCATCACAATCAAGACATACAATTAAATAGTCATAATTACCAAAACGATTGATATCGTGCATCGCATTTGCGGCATGTTTGTACGTGTGTGGGATGCCTTGCCCACAAAACAAATAGTAATTATTTTGTATCACGCTTTTATAGGTAGGTACTCGCTGAAGTTCGGGCAAAAGCCATGAAAGCCATTTTGGATATAATTGCATTTCAGTCGCTTCGCCTTCCACTAAAATATAGAGATTCATAATTTTAATAATATTTAAAAAATAGATTATCAATTTGTTACCTAACTATCCAACATCTGCTAAACCTTGACGATATTGTGGTAAATTAATCAAATTCATAAATCGTTCCTGTCTTGAATCTCCTAAATCAAAGGTTTTAGCATCGTATGTTACAATTTTACCGCCTCTACGCGTTACAATTTTCCAATATTCATAAGGAATTTTATTGATAATATAAGGGTGATGACTCGTCACAATGAATTGAATCCGCTTGTTTTCAAACACCAAATCTTCCGTCAGAACGTCAATACAATTCACGCCGAGACTATTTTCAAAATCATCAATTAAAATAATGGTGTTATCGCTACATAAAAATATTTCCGCAATATGTAAAAAAGTACGGAACATACCAGAGGACATGCGATGTGCGGGAATCCTTTGTGTAACATTTTTTTCTTTGAAAGAAAACATCGTTATCCTCATTTCTGAAGACTTGTGCGTTGTTATTTTTAATATTTCTAATTTAACATCTTCAATTTGAGGAAAAATATCAATAAAATTGTTTTTAATTTGTTCAAAAGTGGTTGGAAAAAACTCGTAAACCAGTTCCAACTTACTCATTATATCCAAGGTACTTTCCCTAACATTTTGCAAGTTTTTATAATCTTTTTGAGATAATAGGCTTTGCAAGCGGATACTTCGGTCAATGCGGGTATGATCTTGATAAATAATCTTCATAAAACCTGCCCACAAAGGATGAATAAGCTCTTCTTCCCTAAAAAGATGAACACAACTTTCTTCCAAAGATAATTTCGGCATAAGTAATTTGTTGAAAACAATTTGTTTGTTTTTCTGAACTAAAATAGCTTGTTTATCATCATTTATATAGATATTTTCGCTTTTCATTTTGGGCTTCACCACTTGTTCTTTGCCTGTTATGCCAATTAACAATTCATTTATGTTGTCTTTTTCTGTTATTTTTTCAAATTGTCCTTGCCAACGATATTTATCCCCTTTTTTTGTGGTCAAAAAAATATCCCATTCTGCTCCATTAATCGCATGACCGCTTGCAATCTGTTTTAAATCGCGCAACGCTTGTAAAATTTGCGTTTTGCCAACTCCGGATACACCGACTAATAATGTCAAATCAAAAAAGTCAATTTTATCAAAACCCCATCCTTGAAAAGTATTTTTATATGCAAAAGATTGAATTTTCATATTTTATCTATTTTTATTGTACAAATATTATTATTATTGAATCTAAAAGATTACTTCTCGGACAAAGTTAATAGATTTGATACGTTTTAGTAAAAAAAATTCCGCAACGTGAAAATTAATATTGATAGATTTGAATGGCATTTTTATTCAAAACAAATAATTTATTTTTTTCGATGCTAAATGCGGTTGCACCTTGTGCATTTTCGGGCAAAGGTACAGATTTTTTCAAACGAATTGTTGAATTATATTTTATAAAAAAATTATTTTCCATGAAATACAAATTATTTTCAAAGATTTGACAATTTTCACTTGTTTTTACTTCCCAATCGGCTATAAATTGCCCAAAAATATCCGATGTTTGAATGCCTTGTGCCGTTTTTAAATACAAAATGTTTTCTTGTACAGCCATCCAAGTTGGCGGATTGCGCAAGAGCAAGGGTTGATGCTGCGTCGTTGCTGAACCCATTTGCCATTTTTTAAGGGTCGCATCCCCCGCATCATAGAGCCAAATATCATATCTATCTGAAACCGTTATGGCAGCTAATTGCTGCACGCCTGCATCTAATAAACTGTATTTACCCAGTACAGTTAATTGTTTATCTAAAATTGTAATTTGTTGATAATCATCATAATAGAGCAATATTTGGAATGGATTCCCAACTTCAACCGATTTTAAATGCCCTGATTTTTTATCGGAAAACCGACCTGTAAGATTGCCTGTCGTATCGTATCGAATCAATTCATTATCATTCGTTACGACGTATATATTGTACAAAGCGTCTGTTGTAAAGTATTGACAATCAACATTTTCTATTGTATTTAAGGGTTTAAAAGGTTGTGCAAAGCTGGAATGGAAGCAATTTAGGCAAAATAATAACAAATATATTTTTGACATAGAAGATTTATTGAATGATTTCTTTTTTAAATGGTAATAACTACAACTGATTTTGCCTCTAAGGATTCGTGCCATTCGAGGCAAAATTATTTATTTAAATAAACCATAATATAAATCTTCCACTTTTCCAATCATCCGCACTCGAATCGCATATTTTTCCGTATTAAAACTTTTTAAATTGTATTTTGAGATGAAAATTTCTTTAAAACCCAATCTTGCTGCTTCTTGAATCCGCTGTTCGACGCGATTCACTGCCCGAATTTCGCCCGAAAGCCCCACTTCACCCGCAAAACAAGTGTCTTTTGGAATACAAACGTCTTCTAAAGAGGAAATTAATGCCGAAATAATGGCTAAATCAATAGCTGGGTCTTCTACTCGAATGCCGCCCGCGATATTTAAAAAAACATCATTTTGTCCAAACGCAAAACCGCATCTTTTTTCCAAAACGGCTAATAACATCCCTAATCTTCGCAAATCGAAGCCTGTTGCGGATCGTTGAGGCGTTCCGTACACCGCTTTTGACACCAATGCTTGCGTTTCTATCAACATCGGGCGCATGCCTTCCACCATTGCACATATAGCAGAACCACTTAATATTTCCTCAGTTTGCGACAATAATAATTCGGATGGATTGCTTACGCCTTGCAAACCTGTTGAAGTCATGTCATAGATGCCAATTTCGTCCGTTGAGCCAAAACGATTTTTCAACGTGCGCAGAATGCGATATGTATAATTTTGGTCGCCTTCAAATTGCAAAACCGTATCCACAATATGTTCCAAAAGTTTCGGACCCGCTATCGAACCGTCCTTCGTGATATGCCCAATGATGAAAATGGGAATATTGGTTTCTTTGGCAAAACGCTGCAATTCCCCCGCGCATTCACGCACTTGCGAGATGCTGCCAGGCGTAGCGTCGATGTGCGCCGCCGCCAACGTTTGAATTGAATCGATTACAATCATATCAGGCACAAGGTGTTGTGCATGCGTTAAAATTTTATTTGTATTCGTTTCCGTCAAAATAAAACATTCGGATTGTGGCGTACCGACGCGGTCTGCGCGCATTTTGATTTGTTCCTCGCTTTCCTCGCCACTCACGTATAACACGCGAGCTTTCACACCCAGCGCGATTTGCAACATCAAAGTCGATTTTCCAATACCGGGTTGTCCGCCAATCAAGACCAGCGCGCCAGGGACGATTCCACCGCCTAAAACATGATTTAACTCCTCATCTGGAGTCGTAAGTCGTTGAATATCACCACTTTTTATATTAGCGAGAGGAGTCGGTTTTGGGTCTTCGCGCTTGTGACCGCGTACGATTTTTTGCCGTTCTTCGCGGGGACTTTCTTTCGTAACCACTTCTTCGTGTATCGTGTTCCACTCGTTGCAAGCGGGGCATTTGCCCACCCATTTCGATTGCCGCGCACCGCAACTCGTACACGCATAAATTTTTTTAACAGTACTCATAGTTTAATAAGGATGAATGGTGAATGATAAATGATGAATGATGAATTTTTAATTAATTGATTATCATTTAATTAAAAATTCATCATTCATCATTTATCATTTAAATAAACTGATATTTTTACGCCAATAATTTTCAACAGCACTTTTCGCCTCGTTTGCCCAAGCGTCATGTTCGAGTTTGGATGCTGCTTCCGCCTTTTCGTATTTTGGCTCGAAGGCTTTGCGCTGTGCATCCGTTAATTTTTCATCTAAATTGTATTGAAAATCGTTTTTAGCCCGAATCGCATGAATGGCTTGTGCCTTTTTTCGGAGCGCGCCAAAAACAGCAGCATCCGTAGAGATTTCTGTAAAATCATCTTCCGATTTACATTTTCGGACTTGAAGGACACAATCTTTTGTTGAATTTTCATCGTCAATCGTGAAAAAAATTTGCGAAAGCAACCGAAATTGACCGTTTTTAACCTCATAAAGATTGAAAATATCTTCAAAATTATAATTATACCGATGGACATTATTATCCGAATGATCCATTTTCAAACCTTTCGTAGCATCAAAATCCCAAACTTCATCATTAAAATGGTTCTCAATTTCCGTAAAATCATTGTTTTGTTTATTAAATAAGTGGACTTTGTAATTTTTTGCCTGCGAATTGCCCACAATCATATCTTTTAAACCATCTTTATTCCAATCCGCGAATCGACAATATCCATCTTTCAAAATGCTAATATCTAAAATCTTACAAGGCTGCTGACCAACTGTGATTTTCAACCATTCGGGCTGCATATCGCTGCCTTTTGTAAAGCTAAATCGCTCGAATAATGCTCCATTTTGTTCAAATTTTTCAATTAAATGCGCTTTGCTATCACATTTAGGTTCGTCCGACGAAATAGGTTTTGCCAAAGTATCTGTTTTAGAAACGACATGTTGTTCTGGTGTTTTAGAGGGATTGCAATTCAAAGTTGTTGATAATAAACTTATTACAAATAAATATTTCATTTGATAAAATTTTATGAACAATGATTTTTACAAAGATAACTCTTTTTGCAAACACATAGGAACAGATGACACATAGATTTCCAAAATACGATGTCTCTTATCTAATGATGTGTTTGCAAAAATTTGGTTAAAATATTTTTTTTTCAAATAAGTAATTTTAAAGACACGTTGATAATTAAAATACCAATTTTTGAATATGAAAAAATCACTTTCAATTTTCGCTTGCATTTTTGTAGCGACCACACTCCTTGCGCAAAAAACCATTCAGCGCAGTATTTTTTTTGAAACCAATCAATCCATTGTGCAACCACAATTTATGAATTATCTTCAATCGTTTTCGGATTCGGTGAAACGATTGGATGATTATTCCATTGTTTTGAAAGGACATACAGATGCGATTGGTTCTAATACGTCGAATCAAAAACTTTCCCTTAAACGGGTTCAAAATGTGCAACTCGTTTTTGAAAAACAAGGCATTCCAACCCAACGCATCACCACTGCCGCTTTCGGAAAAGAAATGCCTATCGCTGATAATGCAACCGAAATGGGTAAACAAAACAATCGCCGTGTGGATATTATCGTGACTTTCAACGATTCAAAGGGTGCAAGCGCGCAAAAATACAACAATATGTTGGATTTGTATAAAGATTTGAGTCAAAAACCGCAACTTTTTAAAATCAATACGAGCCGAGATACGCTTATCAAAGGCGAGAAAGGTACGATGTTATTCATTCCGAAAAGTGCGTTTCAAAATGTGCCTGATGGGGCAATCGTTGATTTTCGGTTGAAGGAGGCGTATAAATTTTCGGATATTATTGCAGAAAATTTGAATACACAATCTGGCGACAAGTTGTTAGAAACGGGCGGAATGTTCTATGCGGATGCACGTTACAATGGTCAAATGTTAAGTTTAAAGCGCGATTTGAAAGTCACTTTTCCTTCTGCCGAAAGCAAACTTAAAGGAATGCAGCTATTCAAAGGCGATAGAGATATGGCGCAAAATGGTAAAATAGATTGGAAACCAATTGATTATACATTGGAAAAACAGGAATTGCCATCTGCCTCAACAAGCATGACCCTGTACACCCGCGGCAACGAGGGTTTTAATCCTTACTTTTTGAGCAACAAAGAGGTCGGTTTGAAATTTAAAAATTTGATAGATACCGCAGGCGCATTTCCGTTATTGAGCGCGGACGAGGTGCGGCGCGCTTCGACAGGTAAAGTTACTGTTGCGCGAGCAACCCAATTGAGTGATATTGGTGTAGCGATGTCGTATTATTATTATTTGAAGCCGCCTAAAACAAAAAAAACAATTTTAGAAGCACATAGAGAAGTTTTTTCAGAGATGTATGCATTTTATAAAGTCAATACTTTCAATGAATTACAACAAAAAGATGGAATAGATTGGGATAATGAATTGGAAATGCGTGCTACAACATTGAGTAAAGCGATTGATAAAGCAAGTCATGATAGTTTGCAATACGCAAACATCAAAAAAAGGCAAGATCTTGAAAATGCGTTTGTCCTTCCAGCATTAGGTTGGTTCAATTGTGATAGATTCAGCACGAATGAGTTAGTACGTATCGAAACGGATACCTTACCTCAATATTATGCGGATCAATACAATAGCAGCTTTAAATTGGTCTTCGTCAATCCGAAATTTGCTATATCGGGTTGGCTTGCGCAGAATAATATAGTAATATTTAACCGAGTGCCACCACTCAATGCTTATATGGTGGGCATGAGGGTTGAAAATGGACAAGCTTATCTTAGTTTAGAACCAGTGACGATTGGGAGTAGAAAGATTCAGTTTAATTTTAAATCGATGTCTGCAAGCGAAATCAAAGAAAAATTGAAATTATTGGATAATAGTTAACCGATTTGAATCAGAAAACCCTCCATTCATACGTTCACAAAAAAAACGGGCAGCAAGTTTGAACTTTGCTGCCCGTTATCAGTATAAAACATTTTAAAATAAGACTATACGTGTTAAAAAAACAATCAATGTAAAGATTGAAATCCCTATCAACAACCACATCCACCAAGTCGGCGGCATATTACTGCGTTGCCGCGCCGCGTGCAAACCTTGTTGATATCGAATTTCTGCTAAATCTGCCTCTCGAAAATCCTCTTCGGGTTCGTAACTTTCCTGTTCATCCAACCGTTTAAGCAATGCGATAGCTCTTTGCTGGTCTTGAACGCGGACATGAAGTCCAATCCCTTGCGCCAACATGGGCGGAAACATTAAAGCCGCACTATGTTCATTCGACAAAAAATGAGGCACTCGCGCCTGATGAAATGCCGCCGCATACACATACGCCTGCGCTGTGGAATGAAAATTTTTAATCCGAACCGTCTGAACGCCTTGCCAATATTCCTTTTCGAGTGACCAATCTGCTGACATACTGTTCATTAATCTTGAAATTGGTATTCTACAAACGCTTTCAATTTTAATTCCTCAATGAGTGGATACCCATTTTTAGGGTCTGTATTTTTCAAAATAATGGTGATAACCTTCTCAATTTCATGGTTCACCCCTTCTGGAAACACTTTTTGGCTATTGAAACGCGCTTTAATCGTACTCGTCGCGCCAGGCGGAATCGGATTTTTATCCCATTCCAACGCCGTACAAGGGCAAACATCCATTAATTCGATTTCCACCGCCTCATTGCCTTTGTTCGTGAACGTGAAAGAATGATCTCGCGTCTCGCCCAAGCGCATCCGACCCAAATCTTTTATTTTTTGCTCGAAAGTCATGATTGCCAATCCTTTAGAAGCCGTTGAAGCAACCACCTCAACAGGTTTCGCAGGCGTAACGCTTTCACCCCGCGTTGCTAACTCCTCTTTTACAGGCGCGGCAACGGGCTGAACAGGTGCAGAAACAGTCTCTTTCACAGGAGCAACCGTCGGTTTCGCCGCCGCAGGTTGTACGTCATCTTGTTTCGGGTCACTTTTGACCAACAATTGCGGCACTTCCGCAGGTTGATTCATCTGACCTACTGGTGCAGGACGTTGCGGCATCGGACCAAAAGGAGTCGATTCCAAAACAACAGACTCTGGCTTCAAAGGCGCATTTGCGGATAATTTGGACTTCGCAGCCTGCACTTCCGTCTCATCAAAATCAGGTTGACGAGCAACAGAAGCTTTTCGCGTATCTGCCGATTCATCTTCCTTAGGCGTGCCGCGTACAATGAAAACAGAAGGCGCAACAACGGTTTTAGCCGCCTCTAAATGCGTAGAACTCGTTGATTTTGAATCAATTGTATTTGTTTTCTGACCAATAGGCGATTCCGTTTTTTTGCTATTTGCCGATGGATATGGAGCAGGCACTACTTCGTCCAATTCTGTTTTGGCAGTTGTAGGCTTGGCAGTAACACTGGTTAATGGTTTTGTCCTTTTTTTTTGTTTTTTAGGAACAGGTTGACCATGAACAAGCGCGACAGAAAACAAACAGATTGTAAAACTAATGACATATTTCATGAGTAAATGTCGTTTTTGCTGTTAGGCGATGATTAAAAATATATTTAAGATTCTAATTCGATTCAGCGTACATAACCAAACTTGACGCAAATATAACATTTGCGTCAAGTTATTGTTATGAAAATTTTAAATTATGCTTAATTAATCTATGATAAATGTATCAAACATCAAACTTTCTACAATTGGATAACCATTTTGTGGATATGTTTCTTCCAAAATCACGGTGACATCTTTTTTCAACAATTTTTTATGATCGTCGTGTTCCGCGCGGTCCGAATGGAAAATAATTTTGACAAAACCTTTGCCGCCCGGTTTAATAGGCGTTTTTGTCCAATCAATTTCCGTACAATCACAACCCGATACCAATTGAATATTCATATCTTTATCGCCTGTGTTGGTAATATTATAGGTGAAAGTCGGTTTATCCCCCGTTTTAATATTGCCAAAATGCACTTCTTTCGCATCAAAAGTCAAAACGGGCATCCCTAATTTGGGTTTCGCAGGAGTTGTATCCTTTCGGGCAACGGCTACGGAAAATTCGGGTACTGCTGGAAACTGTATTTTTACAGGTTCTTTATCAACTTGTTTTTGAGGCGCATCGACCTCTTTGGAGGCGGATACGGTTGGGATGTTGCCACTCGTTTGGGCTTTTTTTGTTGTTTGGCTACATGCGATGATGGGTGCTATCAAATACCCTGCAACCGCCATGCGGAAATAGTAAGCGAAGACTGGTTTCATGCAGATTTAATTTAAAAAACAATCCAAAGATATGCGATTCTTTCCAGAAAAGTCAAATTTTTTTTGCGTAAAGCATTGTTTTCGATGAAATTACCTAAAAAAAGGCGTGTTATTTTTTAACTTACTTTGTCACAAATTTTATAAAATTCATTCTTATAATGATTTAGAAATGTAAATTAAAAATATAAATAGTTAAAATTATGTTATTTTTTTTAATTTAACGGTGTAAAAAATTTAAAATTTCGTTAAATGTATATATCTTTGTGAGATTCATTTAGCGAAAATACGCTAACCAACTTAAAATCAAATGGAATACCCATCACATACACACGTCTGCAATCACAGTGAACAAAAAAAAGATTTTTTTTCAATATACAGTTTTAAAAAAAACTTGCTTTTTAACTTAAATTCAATGTTTGCGATGAAATACATTCAATCAAAATGGATATGTATAGGCTTGTTTTCATGCCTTTTACCGAGTTGTGCCGAGATTCAAACGCATCGGAATGAGGATAAGGCGGCTGCTTCGATTGGGGCGGCATGGGAATCGGTTGGACCGAGAGCCATCGTTTATCAGACGCAAGGGGCGGTCAATTATGACAATTTGGTAGCGGTCACGCTTTCGGAAGATGGTGCGGGTGTGGCTTCTTTTCCGACGTTGGAAGAGGCGGCGGCATTGGCTAAGGTGACTCCGACGGTTTTGGATGGCGGGTTCAAGGCGGATAATCGGGGGATTTTGGATGCTCAAACGGCATTTTTAAAACTTACATACGCGGAATATGCTGCTTTGCAAACCGAGCCGACCGCTGCAATGGTCAATGAATGGATTTTGGATAAAAAACCATTTGTTCAAATTTGCGATTGTGGCGCGAGAAGTCGTTTTGAAACCAAAGATTTAAATATTTTAGTGAAAACGAAATTGAAACGATGTAGAAAATTGCAATAATGATGAATGATGAATGATGAATGATGAATGATGAATGATGAATGATGAATGATGAATGATGAATGATGAATGATGAATGATGAATCTACTTGATAATCAATTAGTTACATCATTCATCATTCATCATTCATCATTAAAATTTCAATTCCACTAACGCTTTTTTCACTTCCAAATCGGAATGACCTGCTTTGGACAATTGGCTTTGCAAAACAAGGCGTTCACCCAATGCTTTTTCCATTTCGGCGCGATAGATTTTGCGTTGACTTTCTTCTAACACAGCATACACGCCTGTTGCTACGCCTTCCCTCAATAATTCATATTGCTCATAATACGCATCGAAATTGCTCTTTTTCAATGAATTAAGTATTGCTAAATTCGCATATTTATTTTGTTGAATCACCGCAATATCTTGGACTTGCAACGCAGACAATCCATATAAATTAGAAAGTTTAACAATATCTTGTTGGGCAGCCGTCCCTGTCGGATTGGCGGACGTATATTCATTTGTTTTCTGTTGCGCAAAACCAAAAACGGATGAACACAACATCAAAAACATCAAAGTTCTTTTTTTCATAACCGATTTTTAATGGATGAAAAGATAATTTATGGACAAAAGTAAAAAAAAAACCGAAATCCAATGTTTTTTTCTAAGAAAATTAAAAATTTGGCGCATTTTGCGCTCGTTTAAACTGAAATTTGATTTTTTACCCGTTGATAAGATAGATTTATGTTGAAAACCTATTTTGCGTCCGATTTTCATTTAGGCATTGAAGGACGTTTGACAAGTCTCGAACGCGAAAAAAAAATTGTTCGCTGGCTTGATTTCATTGCACGAGATGCAGAAGCGATTTACTTAGTGGGCGATATATTTGATTATTGGTTTGAGTATAAACAAGTGATTCCCAAAGGTTATGCTCGTTTATTTGGCAAATTGGCTGAATTGAGGGATGCTAAAATACCGATTTATTTTTTTACAGGAAACCATGATATGTGGATGTTTCGATATTTTGAAGAGGCTTTTGATATTCCGATTTATCGTCAACCGATTGTTCGAGAGATTCATGGCAAAACGTTTTTTATTGGGCATGGCGACGGTTTGGGACCGAATGATTATGGTTATAAATTCATCAAATCGGTGTTCAATCATCCTGTGAATCAATGGCTTTTTGCGCGCCTGCACCCCAATCTCGCGCTGGGTTTGATGCGGATGGTGTCGGGAAAAAGTCGTTTGAGGCACGATAAAGAATTGGAAAAGCAGTTTTTTGGGGAGGAAGAATGGTTGGTTCGTTACGCGGAACGCAAAGTATTGACTGTTCCTGTGGATTATTTTATTTTTGGACATCGTCATTTACCGATTGATTGGACGCTTCAAAATCAAAAAAGTCGTTATATTAATTTGGGAGAATGGTTTGAACGGTGCACTTATGGCGTGTTTGATGGGAATGATGTTTCAATACAAATATTTGAAA
>JBDKKX010000094.1:0-12785 GCA_039795795.1 Bacteroidota bacterium
AATAGAACCGAGCATATCGCCAATGCCTTTTTGTACAGATTTGACGAGGGCGGGTAGCGGCATGCCGAGTAGCGCGCCCGCAAGGACGGCAACGAGGATTAAGGCAATAAAGGGGGAAATTTTAAACTTCGCGGTGAGCAAAATTAAGATTCCGATGACGAGGAGTAAGGTGGTGAGTAGTGACATGTTGAATAAACGGTTGATTATCAATGCAAGAAACCCGATAGATGATGAACACCTATCGGGCTTTTGAGGTTGCGAGCGGATTCGAACCGCTGTACGAGGTTTTGCAGACCACTGCCCAACCACTTGGCTACGCAACCGTTTTAAATCGCCGCAAAGATAAGAATCTTTTTTTGAAAAACGCAAATTTATTTTCAAAAATAATCAAAAAAGATTCATTTTTTTTCAAAACAAAAATTGCAAAAGGTACAAGGATAACAAAAGTCTTTTGTTTCTTTGTACTCTTTGTAACTTCTGTTCTAAAAATATGCAAAACAAATTGAAAAAAATTATTATTCTTAATTGCTTATTATCATCTGCCATTGGTTTTACACAAAACGTTGATAATAAAAGCGTTGCAGGTAAATTTTATTTTTATTGGGGCTATAATCGCTCTGCTTTTGCCGCTTCGGACCTGCATTTGAAAGGGGCGAATTACGATTTCACCCTTCAAAAAATAAAAGCATTTGACCGCCCATCTCCATTTTCGGCTGAATTGTATTTCAGCCCCACAACGTTGACGATTCCGCAATATGATTATCGGATTGGCTATGTTTTTAAATCGAATTGGAATCTTTCCCTTGGCGTTGACCACATGAAATATGTCGTTGAGCAAAATCAAACGGTTTCGATGACAGGAACGGTTTCGCCTGCTGCTTCCGCGCAATATGCAGGCACTTATACGAATCAACCTATCGTCGTGAAAGAAGATTTTTTACAATTTGAACATACAGATGGTTTGAATTTAGTTTCGTTAGACCTTGGTTATCAACGAGATATGATTCATTTTGATAAAATAAATATGACCTTAAATGGTCATGCAAGTATGGGCGCGGGCTTGATGGTGCCGCGTACCGATTCTCATGTTTTTGGCGTTGGACAGAATAATCGATTTCATGTAGCGGGTTATGGCTTGTCCGCGACGGCGGGTTTAGAAGCGCGTTTTTGGAAAAATACCTTTTTTCGAGCGCAATTGCGGTCGGGTTGGATTAGCATGCCCGATATTTTGTTGAATAACGACGCGCCAGAACGGGCAAATCAAAATATTCGTTTTTTAGAATGGTATGGAGTGATTGGACGATATTTTGGATTTTGATGTATTATAACTTGACGCAAGTTTGAAACTTGCGTCAAGTTGTGTGTTAATTATTTATCGCACAAGTATCTATTCGCTCATTTCCAACCATTTCAATTCTTTTTCCTCCAACAATGCTTTTACTTCCCCCAATTCTTTAGAAAATTTCGCAATATCTTCGGGTTTAATCTTTGGGTCATTAAATTTATTTGTCAATTCTTGCTCGCGCTTTTCCAACTTCGCAATCTCTTTTTCCAAATTTTGAAGAGCGCGTTTATCCACATTTCGTGTATTTTGCGTCCCATTGACCACAGGTTTATCCACTTTTTGCGTACTTTGAGCCGCCCGTTCGTCCAATTTGCGTTGTTCGCGGTACTCGGTATAATTGCCATTATAATCTTTAATCTTGCCGTCGCCCTCGAAAATGAACAAATGATCCACCAATTTATCCATAAAATAACGGTCATGCGTCACAATCACAAGGCAACCTTGATAATCCTCCAAAAAATCCTCCAAAACATTCAACGTCACGATATCCAAATCATTCGTCGGCTCATCGAGAATCAAAAAATTCGGATTTTTCATCAAAATCGTCAACAAATACAATCGCCGTTTTTCGCCCCCACTCAATTGCGAAACATAGACTTGTTGCTGCTCCCGCGTGAACAAAAATCGTTCTAACAAAGCAGTTGCGGTCAATTTCAACCCTTTTTCAAGCGGAATGAACTCCGCAATATCCGTAATCACCTCAATTACGCGTTTATCGACCTTCAAATCAATGCCGCCCTGACCATAATGCCCAAAAACCACCGTTTCGCCAATCACCACTTTGCCCGTATCGGTCTGCAACGCCCCCGTCAAAAGATTCAAAATCGTCGATTTGCCCGCACCATTTCTGCCAACAATACCTACCCGTTCTTTGCGTTTAAACTTATAAGAAAAATTCTCAATTAAATTTAAATTACCATATTTCTTAGAAATGTTATGTAATTCGACAATTTTGCCACCCAACCAAGCATTTTTAATATCCATTTTCACCACATCGCTATCCAAACGCTTCTGCGCTTTTTCCTTTATATCATAAAAATCATCAATTCGACTTTTCGCTTTTGTGGTACGCGCTTGCGGCTGACGGCGCATCCAATCCAATTCTTTTCGATATAATTTCTTCGTTCTGTCCAAATTAGCGGCTTCATTTTCGAGTCTTGCGGCTTTTTGCTCCAAAAACGCAGCATAATTCCCCTTATATCGATGAAATTTCCCGCCATCCAACTCAATAATCGTGTTACAAACCGCATCCAAAAAATATCTATCGTGCGAAACCATGAAAATCGTCCGATTCGACTGATTCAAATACGCCTCCAACCACTCAATCATTTCCAAATCCAAATGATTCGTCGGCTCGTCGAGAATCAAAAAATCGGGTTCATCCAACAACAATTTAGCCAACGCCAACCGTTTTTGCTGCCCGCCCGAGAGGACTCCGACCCTTTCTTGCAACCGATCGACCTTCAATTTCGACAAAATTTCCCGCATTTTCGCCTCCATTTCCCATGCTTTGAAATCATCCATCCGTTGCATAGCCATTTCAATGCGTTTATCATCGCCCAACAAAAGCGCGGCTTCATAATCTTTAATCGTTTGAATGACAGGGTTTTGCGAATCGAAAACCGCCGCTTCGACCGTCATGCGCGGGTCAAATTTCGGTTCCTGCACCAACACGCCTGTACGTATCTCCTTGCTAATCAATATTTTAGATTGCTCGCCTTCAACGCCTTCCACGCCCGACAAGACGCGTAACAAAGTCGTTTTCCCCGTACCATTTTTAGCGACGAGGGCGATTTTTTGTCCTTTATCAATGTGCAACGTCACATCTTTGAATAAAACTTTATTCCCATACGTTTTAGTCACATTTTCTAAGGTCAGATAATTCATAACGGATATATTTAGGCTTGAAAAGGTGCAAAAGTATAAAAAAATTCTTATTTTATTCCGCCATTTTATTCAAAACGCTCAATTGTGCCCCATACGCCTTTGAAATATTGTCTTTTGTAAAAACGGTTGCCACATCGCCCGCCGCAATCAATCGTTGATTTAACAAAATCACTCTATCAAAATTTGCCTCAATCGTTGATAAATCGTGATGTACAACCAAAATCGTCTTACCTTGCGCCGCTAATCGTTTCAAAATCTGAAAAATTTTCGTTTCTGTCGTGACATCAACGCCCACAAAAGGTTCATCCAAAAAGAAAATATCCGCTTGTTGACACAACGCCCGCGCTATAAAAACCCGTTGTTGCTGTCCGCCCGACAATTCTCCAATTTGTCTATCTTTCAAATGTTCCATGCCGACTTCTCGTAAAGCATTTAAAGTCAACACTTTATCGGAATCATTTTCTTTTTTTTGCGCATCCGATTTGAAAAAGCGCGCCCATGAAAACGTTTTTTGATGTGGATAACGCCCCGTTTGCACAATGTCCCAAACCGTCGCAGGAAATGTCCAATCCACATCATTTTTTTGTGGAATATAAGCAACCCGTTGCCGTTGTTTATCAATTGACGTGCCCCAAAACTCGATTTCGCCCGAAGTCGGTTCTGTCAAGCCCAACATTGCTCCAAATAAAGTAGATTTTCCTGCGCCATTCGGGCCCACCACTGCATATAATTTGCTGGATTCAATGTCTAAAAAAATATTCGTTAATACCCGTTTTCTATCGTAAGAAACAGATAAACCTTTGATTGTGATGATATTACTCATATCTTTTCAATTTGATTTAAAGTGAGCCAACCTTGTTCCCCATTCGATAATTGCACTTTGTACCAACTGCCAATCTGGTCTAAAACTGCAATTTTTACCCCTTCACCCAGCGTTTCGACCGTCGTACCTAACTCGTCTGGCGCGCTGCGCACGACCGTATTTTCCACCATGACCACCGCCGTTTTGCGCTCGCACAAAGTGGAACGATTGCTTTTTGCGGCTAAAAACGAGAGCAAACTCAATGGCAATAAAACCATTCCTGCCATAAAACCGCGTTTTTTTTGCAAGCGTTCCTCCGCCAACAGCCATAAACAGAATCCTGCGATGCCCGCCCAAATCCATAATATGGATAAAACACTCCATGTATCAACGGGGGTTAAACGGCGAAAACCGTCCCACCACCGCCGTAAAAAGAAGGCTGGGATTTGCTCGGGTTCATTTTTGACCTTGTCGCGCACGATGGAAAGATTATAAGAAACATCCTCATTTGCCCCGTAAAGCAACGCTCGCTCATAACTCAAAACGGCTTTACCTATTTGATTTTGTTTGAAATACGCATTTCCAAGATTATAATATAATTCTTGCGAAGCCGTATTTTGTTTTAAAATGTTTTCATATTTCTGCGCTGCAACCGAGAAATTACCATTTTTATAATCATTATTTGCCTCTTGAAAATTCGGATTCGCAACCGCGAGCAGGGGCGAAACCGCAAACACGACCAAAATATTACGCATATTTAATTTCCTTGTATTGGGTGAAAAATTAGGCAAATTTAAATTTTATTTTGAATGAATTTAAATAAATTCAAAACATTTGGTCAAACGAAGGTTTCGCCGTATTTTCGCCCCGTGTTTAGGTTCATTCTAATCGACTTTTTCAAACAATTTTTTTCTTAAAATTATTCTAAGTTATGAGCAATAACAGTCCGATTGACAATAATTACGGCAGTAAAGGCTATTGTATGATGTATTTTGGCATCTTTTTGATTTTGTTGGTTTTGACCATCGTGATGGTTACCAGCAGAAATCAGTCTTTTCTTTAATGCGTCAATACACCTAACAGGTTTTAAAAACCTGTTAGGTGTGTTCAGATGGGATAGTACACCTAATAGATTTTTAAAATCTGTTAGGTAGGCTGTTTCATCGTTTAAAAAACGGTTACGTAACGCAGTCGTCAATTCCGTTGCACATTCGTTGGCAAGCACAACGTTGGTGGGCAAGTAAGCTGCCGTTTAAAGCCTGCATCCAGCGTCAAATTATCTTTTGCAATGCCTGTCCCATTCACATCTATCGAAATCACAGGTGAAAAACCCGTTTGAGCATTTACATCGGAATCATTATTCGCACCCGTTGTCGCCGAAGCAGTTGTCGTAGTTAATGGGCTTCCGTAGTAGGATATCGTTGTCGGCAATTTGACATAATAATTGCCAGATGCCAAACCTGCAAATAAATAATAACCCGATTTGCCATTAAGGGGTTGTGTCAAAACAAAATTTTGAAAAATATCGTCTCCACCACCTATTACACCGTCGGCACCAGCTGACCACAACTCTACGCGCACTCCGTCAATGCCTAAATTATCGGGTTCATCTTGTAAACCGTTCCCATTGTCATCAAACCAAACGTAATTTCCAATACTGCCTAAATTGGGCGAAATGATAATACTCACTGGCGGTGGTTCTGAAGCCTGTAAACCTCCAACGACATTATCTGCATAATCGGCTATGTACGCAAAGGAATTCCAAGCTAATTTACTGGTCGTTGCCGAAAATGGTGCAGTCATATCCCAATATAAAGTCAATGTATCCTGTGGTTGCAGAATAAAATTTGTTCCAAAGTCTATAAACAAAGATTGCACGTCTGAAATGGTTGCGGGTGGCGTTCCAGAGAAATTGCCCGATTGACAACCCGCTTGGTCGGTCATGTGAAACGAATTGTCTGCGGTTAAAGCAGCCGTACAAGGAACTTGGTCGGTCGAATATTGGACAGTGTAAGGAATTGTCGTGCCCAATCGGTTGGTAGCCAATCCATTGAGTGCAGCTGTCAAAATGGGTCGCCATTCGGACGCACCCGGATTGACACGCGGAACATTGTTCAAAACTTTTTTATCATTCACATAAGGTAACACATCCACAATTTTGATTTTCTTAACGGGTACATTGCCTGCATTCCAAATTTGGAGTTTATAATTCGATAAACCGCCCGGAATCGTATGCCCATTTACAACATAACTTGTATCTAATGAGCCTTTTACATATTTTTGAGATTCTAAATATGCGTAACGGGAAATGGTATTACTCGTCGAGCCAGATTTACAAAGGAGGTCTGTTTTTGAACCGTTTTGGTTAATATCTGCGGTATCGACCATCGTGCCGCTACAAGTGTAGCTATACGGCATCAACGGGTCGCCCGTGTATTGAAAAACAATATCATTTTTAATCACCGTCCCTTGTGCAACGCCCGGTTTGACCACTGCTTTGAACGTGATTTTCAAACCTTGCGTTGCTGTTTTTTGAGGTAAACCGTCATTCGTCGCGTAATCAAACCCAAAACGAACTAAGGTACTCGCACTGCCATTGAAATTCGGTGTGACGGTGGTGGTGAATATATATGGTGTATTGACATAACAATTGCCCGTTTGACACGTAACTTGTTGACTACCAATGACATAGTTTAAATTGGGATTCAAATAATCTAAAATTGCAAAATCATTCAAAGGCGCGGTAGCATTGTTATAAACCGTTACTGTATAATATAAGGTGTCATTGGGTTTCACCGTCGCAGGTAAACCAACTTTTGAAAAATTGGGTTTCGCCAACGGATAGGCAGTACTTGTAAATTGAGTTGTCGCGGCAACGCATAAATTATCCGTCGTCGAACCATTTTGATTTAAATCTTTTGCATCCACAGGTTGCGATAAGCAAGTGAATTGATACAACATCGCAGGATTACCCGTGTATTGAAACATTAAATCATTTTTAATATTCGTTGCCAAAATGACGCTGCGCTTTAACACGGCTTTGAAGGTAATCTTCAAACCTTGGGATGCCGTTTTCAATGGAAGCCCATCATTATTGGCATAATCAAACGAAAAACGCAATAATGTACTGTCTGTTCCTAAATAATTGGGCATCGCGGTGGCTGAAAAGGTGTAAGGCGTACTCATATAACAATTGCCCGATTGACAAGTTGCCACTGCACTATTCGGCACGTAGGTCAAATTCGGACTCAATGCATCTATCAAAGCAAAATCGTTCAAAGGAATATTCGTCGTATTGTATGCTAAAATCGTGTAAGTCACTGTATCTGAAGGGTTTACGGTGGATGGACTACTTGTTTTGGTGAAAACGGGTTGCGCCATAATCGGCGCAGCAGTTGTAAATTGCGTCGTCGCAGCGACACATAAAGTATCGTTAGTGAGGTTATTTTGATTCAAATCCTTCGCATCCACAGGTTGCGATTTGCAAGTCAATTGATACGGCATCGCAGGACTGCCCACATAAGAAAACATTAAATCATTTTTGACTACCGTTCCAGTCGCTACATTGTTTTTCAATACTGCTTTAAACGTAATTTTCAAACCTTGCGCCGATGTTTTCAGTGGAAGCCCATCATTATTGGCATAATCGAATGAAAAACGCAATAATGTACTGTCCGTTCCTTGATAATTGGGCGTTGCAGTCGTCGTAAAAGTGTAAGGCGTATTCACATAACAATTGCCCGATTGACAAGTTGCCACTGCACTATTCGCCACGTAAGTCAAATTCGGATTCAACGCATCTATCAAATCAAAACTATTCAACGGAATATTCGTCGTATTATATGCCAAAATAGTATAAGTCAACGTGTCTAACGGGCGCACCGTTGAAGGACTACTCGTTTTAGTAAAAACAGGTTTCGCGGGAATGAACGCAACCGTCGTATTACTAACCGTTGCCACTTTACAAAGCGTGTCAATCGTTGAATTATTCAAGTTTATATCGAAAGTATCTATAATTTTACCCAAACAGGTATAACGATATATCATATTTGGATCTCCCTTGTAATCAAACATAATATCGTTTTTAATGGTCACATTTGCCACCGCAGTCGGCTTAACGACAGCTTTAAATGTGATTTTCAAACCTTGTGCGTTGGTTTTTATGGGCAAACCATCATTCGGAGCGTAATCAAAGGCAAAACTCAGTAAAGTACACGCGCTACCATTAAAATTGGGCGTTGAAATCGGCGTAAAAACAAAGGGCGTAGTTTGATAACAATTGCCCGTTTGACAAACCACCGCCGCACTCCCCTCCACATAATCCAAATTGGTATTCAAATGATCCATAATTGTAAAATCATTTAAAGGTGTATTCATTTGATTTCCAACGAGTATTGTATAAGTAATCGTATCCGAAGGCGCGACAACCGTTGGCGTACTGCTTTTCGCAAAGGTGGGTTGCGCATAAGGCATTACAATATTGACATCAATGGAATCCGTTTCGGATGACCCACCCGTTTTAAAAGACGCATAATTTTTAACATTCGCGGGCAGGGTCAAACTACTGCCATCTAATTGTGGATTCACCACTGTCCCCGTCAACGTAATATCATTATTGATGTAACTCCCCGCAACAGGGATTGCGCCCGCATTGATTTTGATAGCGGATACATAATCTGTCGCTGTCAATCCTAACGAAGCGACATTAAGCGTCACCGCGCTCGTAAATGGACTCCCCACCCAAGTAATCCAATTCCCACCGCCATTTTTTTGATAGACGAGTGAAACAGGTTTTGCAGCTTTGGCAATCGCGCTACTAAGGTTAATTTTGGTCAACCGAAACATCAAAGGCATCGTATCTGTGACAAAAAAGGAGTCCAATGCCACATTACCCGTGTTTTTTAAATTCAAATAATAGGCAGCATTGGTTTGCCCAATGTACCATTCCGTCGCACTTGCACGCTTATCCACTGTAAAAGTGGAATTATTCACATTTAAATTATTACAAACATTCCCTGATTTGGTTCTTGCTACGCCCGCGCAATCGGTATAATTTAAATAATTTTTATTACAAATCTGTGCAGGAATCACTAAACTATTATTATGGTCAGGGCTGATGACCTTTCCCTCCAAATAAAAATTGGCAGCCGTAAACGATGCACCTGCAGGAATACTTGCCCATTCATACCGAATCGCACTCAAATAATCCGTCCCCGTGAATCCTAACAAAGTAGGCACGTCTGCAATCACTTGCCCCGCCGTAAATGGACTACCTGTGAAAGGCAACCACGCGCCCGTTCCATTTTTTTGATACGAAACAGTTAAGGGATTGGTTGGAGTCGCGCTGCCATCAAAACCAAAACTTGCCGCAGTTGCTTGAAAGGCAATCGGTAACGTATCGGATAAAACAACATTTGAAATGGCAGATGTCCCTGTATTGGTCAACGTAAAACAAAATTGTTCGGTATGAAAAGCATCATTCGTGTACCAAGTCCCGACCGACGAGCATGCCGCGTAATTCACAACACAAGTGCTGGCGGTCAAAGCATGCGTTGCTGTACTCGTGATTTGAATCGGGTTTTTAAAATCGCCATTGCCATACGCCACATTATTCACCACATTGCCGACCGCAAAAGCGGGCGTTGGATAGCGAACATGCACATAATAAGTTAAACTATTGCCTTTTGTCAGGGTAACGGGCGGAAATGTAACCAAATTGTTGACATCTACGGTTGCGCCTGCGACAACTGCTCCTGCGCTATTGTTCGCGGAAACGAAAATTGCATTGACAGGCAATTGGTCAGTGACGATATAATTCGTTAAGGAAGTGGTGTAACCATTGTTTTTCGTGACCAATTTATAAACGGATTCTTCGCCTATCGTACCGCCAGAAAACAATGTTTTCGTTAAAGTAGGTGCTTTTTCCAAAACTTGAACAGGTGTCGCAGTGGCTACCGCGAGCAAAACCCCATTATCAAACAACCGAATTTTGTTTAAAAAATTAGTATCCGGCACCGCCGTATTGTTAAATTGGCAAACGACGGAAAACGCTCCAGTCGCACCGTCGGGCAAAGTGGCAGCCGACCATGTCACTGTCCTATCGATTGGATTATAAACGCCAGTGCCGAATCCGCCGCCGCCCGGACTGCTAACCCAATTGACCCAAGTGGGCAAAGTGTCAACAATGGTGACATTGGTGTAATTATGGGTTGCACCCAAGTCAGGAGTCGAAAAAAAGAGGTCATAAGTGTAATTTGTACCTTGATAAACTGCGCCCACTTGTGGGATTTTTTGCAAAGAGGGTTGTGCAAAAAGGTTGGTTTGAACGCAGCAAATAAATAATATGAAATGTAAATAATGGCTTAATTGCTTGATATTCATTTGAATCGGTCGTTAATAGAACAAATAATAACTATAAATGTCATGCGTTTCAAAGCACATGTCATTTAAAATAAGATAAAAGTTCTATGTTTTGGAAATTTTGAGTTGTTTTTTATTGTAATCAACGGAAGTTATAAGACAAATTGGAACTAAAATAGGCTTAAATCCGAATTCCAATTGTAAAACATGGGTAAGCTATTGACTGTCACAGTTTAAGGACGGGAAATAATCCAGCTATTTGTGACAGGTCAAAAAAGTTTATTTAAAATTTTTAAAAAATTACTCCTAAAATCTCATTTTAAATCCTTAAATATGTTTATTTTTGTTTTCAATTAAAACATTCAAAATGGAAGCAAAACAAAGTGGCTACCCCAAATCACTTTTGGGATAGCCACTTTTATCATTCATCAATCATTATTCAAATTACTTCAAAAGTGTAAAACTATGTTTTCCAGCGACATAACCTTTATTATAAACCGCAATACCATAAGCTCCTTTTTGCAATTTCGCCGCAGGATCCCAAGCCGCGCATACTTTTTGAGCCGTATTCGATAAATCTTGGGCTTGGATAAACGTATATTTTGCCTCTGTACCGTCGCTCAATTTCGTCACACCGCTACCCGGTCCCTCAATCGTAACACCCGCCGCATCTTGAATCGCCACATAAAACGATTCACTACCCGCTTTTGCAACGTGATTTTCCTGCGCATCAAAGCAAAAACGCAATCTTTGAATATTTTGCGCCTTGCTGACCTTACTTTCCTTCCCATTTTTCGCACTGACCTCAAAACCTTGCGGGTCATCAAAATTGTTCACCCGAACAACACTCGCAATATCCACTTTATTCTCCGCTTTCTTTTTTTCCTCTTCCACTTTTGCCTTTGCTTCGGTCGTCGTCGCCAATTTCGCTTCCGTTTCCTTGTGTGCCGTCGAAACTTCCGTCAATTTTGCAGTGACTTCTTCTTTCGCTTTCACTTCCGTTTTCAACTGTTCCGTCACAACGCCCAACTTATTTTGTAAATCCGTTACTTGCGCCATAGCACCCGCCGCTTGCGATTTCAACTCCTCGATTTGACGCAAAGCCTCTTGTAACGCTTTTTTGTCCTTGTTGCCCGAAGATAAAGCAGCATCAATCTTACTTTTTTGCGATGCCAAATCCGCTTTTTGCTTATCAATAGCAGCATTCAACTCAACGTTTTTGCCTTTCATGCCTTCCAATTCAACGACGGCAGCTTCATAAACCCTTTGTAATGAATCTCTTACCGTTTTGGTATCGTCCAAAACTTTCACCGTATCGACCAATTTAGTTTCGGTACTGTTCTTGTTCGACCATAAATACGCGTTCGTGCCTAATAATGCAACGATAATCGCGCCCGCCCAAGGTAACAATTTGCCTTTCGAATCTTGATTTTGAGAACTACTCATAATGACGTTTGTTTTGATTATTGAGTGTGGAATAAAGAAATTACGCTTTAAAGACTACCTTAAAACGCTCCCGTCACACCCCGTTTTCGTTAATAAAAACTTAAATAATAACTGGTTTTGTTTGCTTTTAGCAAAAATAAAATAAAAATAGGTTTCCCAAACGCATTTCTTAAATATATAAATCGTTGATTATCAATCACTACTTTCGCAGATTCGGATAATCCAATTCACCCAACAATGGATGCAACATGATTCGTTCAGCAGCATACAATCGTTGATTTCAATTTAAAAATACGCTTGGGATTTGTTGATAAAAAAACTGATTCTGGTTGGAGTCGGCGGCTTTGTCTGATTGGCGAAGAAGACTATTAATCTTGCAGAAAAAATCATGCCGCAAATCGTTTAAGATGGGCTAAGAACGTTTTTCGTTTAAAAAAATTGTATGAAAGTTATATTTTTTTGGCGAAATCAAAAAATCCATCCTTAAAATTTGAAAATATATAGAAAACTATATACTTTTGCATAGTTTTTTTACCGTCATAAAATACAACAGCGTATGTCCGTATTGGTCCATAAAAAATCGAAAATCATTGTTCAAGGCTTCACTGGCAAAGAAGGCACGTTTCATGCCGAACAAATGATTGCTTACAACACGAATGTTGTCGGTGGAGTCACGCCCGGTAAGGGCGGCACAAAACATTTGGAACGCCCCGTTTTCAACACGGTGGCGGATGCAGTGGCTGCCACGAAAGCGGATACGAGTATCATATTTGTGCCTCCGCGTTTTGCGGCGGATGCGATTATGGAAGCGGCTGACGCAGGCATTAAAGTCATTATATGTATCACGGAAGGGATTCCGATTCAAGACATGATTAAGGCGAAGGCTTATATTGAAAACAAAAAATGTCGATTGGTGGGTCCGAATTGTCCGGGGGTTATCACGCC
>JBDKKX010000095.1:0-12689 GCA_039795795.1 Bacteroidota bacterium
TCCCAATAAAATCCTATTTAATCCTAATTCCAGCGTCCCGTTCAATGGAATCTTGTCCGTAGTTAACGAATTACTATTTTTTGCGTAATCTGTTTTCCATTGTAAGCCAATTGAATGAAATAAATGCCGCCTGTTAAATTCAATTGAGGCATTTGAAATACGTTCAAAGCATCATTGCCCATAACTTTTTCGGACCAAATCATTCTACCCGTTATATCGGACAATTGCAATTGCGCGCTGCCAACATAATTACCTAAATCATATACGATTTGAACATTACCATCTGCCGCAGGATTGGGATAAACGGCTAACGCAATCGTACCATTTTTCACATCTTCAACACTCGTTCCCAATATATATTGACGCTTAAAAATCATATTGCCATCTGCGGGAACGAAACCTGTGAAAATAAGTTTATAAATGCGCCCATTCTTCGTTTTTACAAAATAAGCAGTGGAATCGGTTACGGTATAAGCATTTATGGCAGGATTGTAAGCCTTCCAACCCGCGCCAATCGCATTAATATCGGTTTTAAAAGTCAATGTATTCCAAGTATTATTCGCTGTATCGCGTCGAATTTTCGCAGTTGTCACCCCGCGATTGTGCAGAATCCCCGTCAAGGTGTAAGGAGTCAAAACGCCATTGGCATCAGGCACCAAACTTTTGTATTGCAATGCGGTCAAATCCCAATCTGCTCTCGGCGGCTCTCTATCTATCGCACTATTCGTCGTCAAAGAATAATATGCAAAATTTTTAGCCCCATAAGTTACTTTTTTTAACTCCACGGATTGCTCATTTTTACCGTCCAAATCCGCATATTTAAAAAAATAAGAAGTGTCGTAAGCCAACTTTTCTATCATAATTTTTTTATATGTGCCATTGGGATATTGCAAAACGTAAATGGAATCGCCTGTGACCTCGTGCGTCGCAAGGTTGTAACTGCCCCAACCAAAATCAAATTGCCCCGAAGATGTCGCATTAAATGCGCCATACGTCCAATCCGTATCCGTATTTTGATGAATTCGAGAAGCTGCAAGCCCCATTGTGTCCAAAGCACCCGCCCAAGCCGTATTGGGTTTATTGGAACGATACAAATTAATGGTCGGATGCACCCAAATCGCGGCATCTTGTTTTGCGACGGAAAAGGCTAATTCCCAATTACTTTTAGAGGAACGATATTCTGCATCTGTCATCAGGTTATACCAAACCTGATTCGCATATCCTGCTCCAAGTGAAATGGTATCCAGCGTTTGTGCCTGCAACAAGGTACAAAACAAAGTGCTAACCATTGAGATTGTAAAAAATACTTTTTTCATTTTTGTTTGATATTAAGGTAGTGAAAATGATAAAATGGATTTGTAAAATCGTTCTCAGTACGTGACGAAAATACTTTTCATCACAGATTGAACAGATTTAACGAGATTTTCACAGATTTTTTTTGATTTTTAATGCTTGAAATCAAAAAAAATCTGTGAAAATCTTGTCGAATCTGTTCAATCTGTGCCGAAAAGTATTTTTGTCACGTACTGATAAAATCGTTTCAATGCGTATTTTTTACACTGTTTTGACCGTTAAAATGAAATGATCATAACCTTCTAAATTCAAATTTCGGATTGCCCTTCCGCCCTTGGTCATCGTAAAAACCAATAAAACGCATTTTATAAAGCATTGATTTTGAATCTTTTATAACATAATTATAATTTGAAAAGACTTGATAATTCCCCGTCGCGTTCCCAAAACCACCAAACGATTTCCAACTATAACCAATGGCATCCCATTTATTCGTCAATGGAAAGGAAACCGCTTGTTTGTAATCTATATTTTCAAATTTAAATTGAATCGAATCCATTGCTGCATACGTCTGACACGTATTTAACAACACTCCTGTCACTAAATACGGTTGATATGGTTCGTAAAAAATATGTATATATTGGGTAAAGGCTAAGTCCCAATCTTTTTTTGGCGGTTCTACCCGAACCGTAGCGTTGGTTTTAAACGAAAAATAGGTATAATTGTAATTGGTATCTTTCTGAATTTCAACCGTTTGAAAAATACTGTCCTGAAGATTGGCGTATTGCAAAACATATTTTTCGCGGTTCGCATAAATCATTTTGATTTTCTTAAAACCCAAGGCATTGCTTTTTTCGTCATAACCCAAATCCAATAAATATACTTTTTCATTATACTTATTCCCAAGCACCAAGGAATCGGGTGAATTTGCTGCATCCCAGCGTTTGTTTTGTGCAAAACCAAGTGTATCCGTTATTTCATTAAAATATTGTTTTTTGGTATTCAAGCCAAACATAAATTTGCCACTATTTAGACGCACCATATTTCCATTCGGATTCGCATCAAAAGCTAAATCCCAATCTGTTTTCAAATTACGGCTAACAATTATATTTTTTTCTAAATTAAAATACAACTGCCAACGATAATCTGTCCCCATTTCAACAGCAGTCGTGATTACGTCCCCTGCTTGATGTGTAGGCACAGGCGTTTCTTCGGCGATGCAGCCCGAAAAAAAAGCGGCAATGGCAAGAGAACCTACCATTTGCCGCCCAACCTTCAAAACACTAATACTTAAATTATGAAACGACATTTTTCTTCAATGAGTTGCGCTAAGAGCCACTTTTTTTAAAACTTTAAAAAAAGGACTCAACAAGCATATTTCGGTCAAAGCGGTACTTACATTTTTGAAAAAACCTTCCTCAATTGACTGCCTAATTCAAACACAGATGAAATAAAAAAAGTTCTACCTGTGCCTACGGGACTGCTATTTGCCGCGCCCGAATGTCCTCCACTCCCTCCTGCCAATTGACTCTGAATATTTTTCACATCAAAAATATTTTTGATGCCTGCTGTCCACCTCCACTGCTTGCTCCAACTTTTGCCATTTATCGTCACATCTGCCATCTGGTAGCTGCCGATAAACGTTGGATTAACGTTCCCATCTTCGCTTTTTACATATCCTGGCTGTTTGCCAGCATATTTGTAAAGCAAATGAACAGAATAATCGGTTTTTAGAAGGTTGTAATGCACTCCTAAACGACCTTCCTGCGCATTTACGGCGTAAGGTTTTGCATCAAAATACTGAATACTGCGTGTCAAACTCCAACCCGGTTGAACTTCAAAACGCTGGTAAGTGAACTTGCCAGAAACGTTTCCACCCAAGGTGGTCAACTGTCCGATATTCACATATCCGTATTCTGTACCGCTTATAGCGGCTAATGCAATTTGATTTTCAATTCGGTTGCAAAATAACGAAGATTCTATGACATTTGGAATACCCTTCGTGAAAATTTGACCAAAAAATGACAAATTAAAACTATTGGAGGTCTCCGCCTTCAGATTTTCGTTCCCCCGAATGTTGTGATTTACATCCACAAAGTAAAAATATAGCTCTTTTAAACTGGGTGCCCGAAACCCTTTCGCCCACGAACCCCGAATAATATAACGCGAATCTTTATCAAAAGCATATTTTATTGCAACAGAGGGCAAAATAGGGGCTTGATATGCCGTATTATACGCATAACGAAAGCCAGAACGAATTTTTAAACCTTCTACTCCATCCCATTCCGCACTATTAAAACAAGCGTAATCCCCAATTTGTTTATCGTTGTTTTTTAAACGACGACCTGTACCATTTTCAATATTGATGTCTGCGCCAAACTCAAAATTCCAATTTTTGACTCGACTCGTCACCCAAGCACCTCGAAGATTGATTAAATCAAACCGCGTTGTATCTTGGTCACCGTCGTTCGCCGTCGGCGTATAAGTGATTTTTGTCAAATCTTTTAAATACGTATTTTTTTGTCTCTTGTAAACATTATAAGCTGCCTGTATATTCCAATAATTTTGCTGCTGTCTTTGCTGAACAATTAACGCATTTCCATATCGAACGGTTCGATAGGTATCGTCAAAGGCTTGCTCATTGTAGGGCAATAACGGAATGCCGCGATTTAGCATATATTCATCCGCATAATTTGCCGAGTAGTCGATTTGCACCTTTTCATAATTTAAACTATAATGCAAATCTCCAAAATAAAAAATTTTAGGTTTCCAAGACTGGAAACGACCCATATCCGTAGGCGACCAGCCTTTAAAAAAATTGCGTCCTCCCGATATATATATATTTTGATGTTGATTCTTAAAACCGATGCTCGAAGCTATATTATAATGTCTATCGACTTCGTCATACGTTTTTAATTGAAAATCAAAAGGTTGTGTTGGTATTTTTTTTGTAATGATGTTTATAACCCCTGCCAAAGCATTTGTACCATAAGCAGTTGAAAGCGGACCTTCCACTCGTTCGATTCGTTCCACATTGTGTAAAGCAATTTGAGTTAAATCAATATTGCCGTTTTGTCTGCCGATAATCGGTACGCCGTCAATCAATATTTTTACATTTTCGCCCGAAAGCCCCATCATCGTCATCCCTGCTCCTAATATGCCGTCTTGTTGAATGCTAATATTCAATAAATGTTTGATTGCATCGCCCAAATTTTGTGCACCCGATTGCTCTATTTGGATTGCAGTGAGCGTTTTCACAGGAAAAATTGCTTTTGCAATCGTCACGGGCATCGTCGTCCCTGTACAAACGGTTTCTTGAAGCATTATCGTATCTTTTGCAATTTTAACATTATTCGTATCATTTTCAAATTGCAAACCACGACTCATGATTATAAAACCTGTTTTTGAAAGCAATGGGCGCGTTTCCTCCTTGCTGGTCGCAGCAACCGCCACACCCCAACATCCCATCCATGGGATTTGTATCAATATTTGGATTATATTTTTACGAGTCAAACGCATCATTCCTCTACATGCTTTACATTGTCGCTTCCGATTTCTTTATGATGATGCAAAGGTATAATGGACTTCTTGCAAAAAAAAGGGGTAACTGCTTTTATGACGCAAATTTGACAAAACTGGAACACAGATGGACATAGGTTACATAGGTTTAAAACACATAGGTACATAGGTTACATAGGCAAATTTATTGAGAAATTTTTCTATGTAATCTATGTACCTATGTGTTTAAACCTATGTAACCTATGTCCCTATGTGTTCATTTAATAAAAATAGGGCTGCTTGTAAGTAAAATGTTTTTAGTTTTTACAAGGTTTCCCTTGTGAGTTATGGAATAATTTAAATCTTTTATTTCTAATGATTTGATTTTCAAAGACAATGGAAAGGAATATACACATTGAGCCGTTTCAGAACGGTCTATATTCGTTTTTGCCCAGAGACTATATATATAGGTGTCATTTGGAAATCGAAATGCGCCCCCATCTACATTTGCAGGTAAATTCAATTTTTTCGTCTGAATGCTATCAAAAACACTGCCCGTCAATAACAGAGATGCCGTTTTGTATGCCACACCCGCAGGAGTCAATTGGCTGGAATACGGCGTTTTGCCTTCCAATTTTTCATACAAACCCATTTTGTCAAACTCATTTCGAGCTTCATTATCCTCTTTAAGCTCCCCAAGCGAATATACATAAAATTGATCTATATCATTTTTCATACATTGAATCGCCGCCTTCACTAAAAAATGGGCTTGCGCTTCGGGCGTTCCCATGAATTCGCCATATTCTTTACATGGAATATTACATTCCGTTATAATAAATCGTTTTTTAGGATAGGTTTTGGCTTCAAAACCATGCTTTTTTAAAACGACTTCAAATTCCTTTTTCAATCGAATCACGCCCGCCGCCGCACGGTCGGAATGTCGAAAATACACAAAACCTTGTTTTTCATTGCTCCACTCACGTACACTGTTGTCAATATGCGGGTAAGTGTGGTAACTCAAAACGTCAAAATACGCTCCTCCCCTATTCGGATACGCGGTTGTCACTTTTCCAGCATCTGGATTATCGGTCTGCCGCAAAATCGCATCTAAAAAACTGGGAAAACCGATGCCGCCCACCGCCACAAAAGCATTCGGATATAAAGATTTTATCACTTCATAACTAATGCGCAACATACGGATATAATGTTGTATCGGCGCGTGAATCGAATAATCGCAAGGCGCGGGGTCTTGACTCCACCAAGAACCTGCTTTTTCGGGCGGCAACAGATTGTTATAATTGAAAGCATAATCGGGTTCATTCCAAATCTCCCAAAATCGAACTTGATTTCCATAGTTTTTAACCGTTTTATACACATATAATGCATAGTAATTTTTATCATTTACAGGCGTTCCATTTTCCCCTTTGTCCCAAATCGGTTCATACATATTCGCGTATAAAGCAGAGGTGTCGTTGCCACAATAAACCGTTTTATCCCGATATTGCGCGGGCGGATAACCGATGAAACAAACATTTTCTTTCATACCCAATTTTTCATAATGTTTAAATGCTTGAATTCGAGCATCATAACCCCATTGTTCCGTGAAATAGCCAAACATCGCAGGACGCAATGACGTAATGCCCGCACCCGCCACTTTCAACTCAGGATTCCCTGCGGCGATGTCAGCCAATTGTTCATCCGTGTATGGCGCGTAATAGCCCATGTTCGCTCCAAAACGGAAACCCCCTTTGTAATTGGGGACAAATTTTAACGCATTTTTAGCAGGGGTTTGTGCAAAATTATTTGAATAAACCATTATCCAAATAAAATACTGTAAAAATAGTTTTGTTTTATTCATATACTGTTTTCAAATCAAAAAAACGTATAAAATGCTGTTTTTCTGTATAGATTATTTTTTTGTCTATTTTTTAACGACAACGGGTGAACTAATTAACGTTCCAATTCGTTGTATCAATTGCTATAAACGATGAATTTTTATTGTCTCTCATGCGTCAACACCCGACTTTTGAGGGATTTTTTTTTTAGACGAATTGGAACGCGGAGGACGCGGATTTAGGCAGATTTACACGGATTTTGAGTTTATTTTGCCTAATGTCGAGCAGAATTCCAAAAAATTCGCGCAAATATGCCTAAATCCGCGTCCTCCGCGTTCCAATTGTATCATAATTTTTAATCAAGTAAGATAATTAGTTGTGTTTCAACAAATTATCTATCAAAGGAGTCAAATTATCATATAATTCTGTCTCCGCCTTTTCGCCCGCAGAACCACCCATTTTTAAATATTGTAACGCCCCATTTTGGTCAATCACCATATTCAACGGGCGACCCATTAAAACACATTGGTCTGGACGATTATAACTCTTTGCAATAATAGGAATATTTAAAACATTGGTTTTCAACCATTCTGTAATTTTATCTTTATCATCTACCGATGAAGAAAGAAATACAACGTTCTTATCTTGATAATATTCCATCAATTTATGCACCGCAGGGATTTCTGCCATACACGGTTTACATCCAATAAACCAAAAATTTAAAACCACAATTTTACCTGCAAAATCTTGTGGCGACCATTTTTTGCCCTGCAAATCCTGAATTTCAGTAAAAGCAGATTCGTTTTGACCGAAAATCCAATCTTTTAACATCACTGAATCCCGAACCAATTGATTCAAAGTAGGGTCTTGCTTGGCAAAATAGAATTTCATGTTTTCCCAACAAGGACGCGATTCGTTCAAATTGCTCAAATCAGGCAATTGCGCAAAAAGCGTTGTGGATAAAAAAAAGTTTAATGCGAATAATTTCAATTTTATCATTTCGATTTTGTTTGATTACTAAATATCGTCCCTTTCAGACGGTTTCAAATTAGACGCGCTCAATGATTGTTGCGACTCCCATACCACCGCCTGCACACAGCGTGACCAAACCCGTATTTAAATTACGGCGTTCCAATTCGTCCAAAAGCGTTCCCAATAACATCGCCCCCGTCGCGCCAAGCGGATGTCCAAGTGCAATAGAACCCCCATTGACATTAAAAATCGCCTCGTCCAAACCAAAAGAATGCTGAAATTGGAGCGCAACCGACGCAAATGCTTCATTACATTCCCACAAATCAATATCCGTTGCAGTCATTTTTGCTTTTCTCAACGCTTTTTGCGCCGCCGCCATTGCGCCACCCAACATAATCGTCGGTTCTGTGCTTACCGTACCGATAGACCGAATTTTTGCCCTCGGTTTCAACCCTAATTCACGCCCTTTTGTCCGATTTCCGACCAAAACCGCCGCCGCACCATCCACAATACCCGATGAATTGCCCGCCGTATGCTCATGTTGAACCCGTTCCACGACTGGATATTTTTGCAAAGCCATCGCATCAAACCCCATTAACCCTAAATGAGCAAAAGCAGCACTTAATTGAGTCAACGTTTCAATCGTGGTATCTGGGCGCAAATATTCATCTTTTTCTAAAATCATCAATCCGCTACCGTCCCGAATCGGCACAATAGATTTGTCAAAATAACCATTTTGTTGCGCAAAAAGAGCCCGTTGTTGCGATTTCAAAGCGTATTCATCCAAATCAGCCCTTGAAAAACCAGCTATCGTTGCTATCAAATCCGCAGAAACCCCTTGGGGCAAGTAGCCAATATGCGTCACCACATTGGGGTCAAACAGCAATGGACCCGCATCTTCGCTGATAGGAACACGGCTCATACTCTCTACGCCGCCCGCTACAATGAAATCTTCCAATCCAGAACGCACTTTCATCGCCGCCAAATTAACCGCGTCCAGACCCGACGCACAAAAACGATTGATTTGAATCCCGCCAACGCGTTCATGCCAATCGGCAAACAATAAAGCAGATTTTGCAATATTCCCGCCTTGGTCGTCCGTCGGCGTGACGCAGCCAAAAATGCCATCATCAATTTCAGCAGTGTCTAAATGATGTTTATCGCGCAAGGCTTTCAAAACGGTGGATAACAACGCAATAGCGCGCACTTCGTGGAGTGAACCGCTTTTTTTGCCCTTGCCGCGAGGTGTTCTGAGGGCATCGAATATATAGGCTTCTGACATTTTTAGATTTTTTTTGCAAATTTACAGTCCCTTTTTTAATTTCAAAAGAAACTTGCATTTAATAAACACTTTTCAAAAAAGTTGTACTTTTGCAAACACATAGGTCATTAATTCAAGTGGTGTGATACGTTGGAATTTGGATTAAATAGGATTTTTTGGGGATTAAATAGGATTGATTTATGGGATTTATAGGATTGTAATCTCAAAAATCCTAATAAATCCCGTAAATCAATCCTATTTAATCCCAAAAAAATCCTATTTAATCCGAATTCCAGCGTACCACACATAAATTAGTTGCCTACGTTTTGCTGCAAAAATTTGTGTCCGAAATGCAAGTTATTTTAAAAAAAATCAACCAATCAACAATGTCCTTTGCTTCTAATTTTAAATTTTTAACCGTTTTAGCGGTGACAGCAACCTTTTTTGCTTGCGATAATACGCCGCCCGACCCCTGTGGTACGCCCAAACCAGAAACGCCCCTTTCCGCAAATGCTTCCCCACAAGCACAACAGTTGCGCAAAGATTTGAATGGCAAATGGCAATGGATTTCCCTTAAAACGGGTTACAAAACAACGGGCAAAGATACAACGCATACCGCAGGCGCGGAAAAACGCTTTCTTTGCTTTGCACAAAATGGAGGTTTTCGCACTTTTTGGAAAGATGAAGAAAAATGTGCTTTTACTTACCAGCTTGCCGACGGCAAAGCAGGCGTAGAGGTGCAATTTAGTAAGGGCGGCAATGAATGGTGCAGCTATCAATTGCATAATGGGCTTATCGAGGTGCGCCATGATTCCCTTATCATTAAAATGGATGATGGGGTAACGACTAAAACTTCTGTTTATCGTCGCCCTTGATAAGTTGTGATACAATTGGAACGCGGATAATGCGGATTTTACAGATTTACGCGGATTTTTTTTGGATTTATGCTCAAAATCCTCAAAAAAAATTAAAAATCCGTGTAAATCTGTAAAATCCGCGTCCTCCGCGTTCCAATGGTATCGAACTTTCTCCAATTATTCAACTTAAAACATACGTTTTAAACATAAAACCAAGTACAGCTGCCGCCAATATGAGAACAGGTTCTTGGATTTTTTTGTATTTTGTCAAAATAAAAGCTGTCGCAACTGCAAAAGCAATTGGAATAAAATCTACTTTTCCTGCTTTTACAAAGGTTTGATAAGCAATAATCGCAACCGCGCCCGTCAAGGCACCAATCACAGCAGCCGTAATTCCGTCCACAAAGGCTTTAATGGATTGATTTTTAGCAATTTTCTTAAAATAAGGCGCGGGAATCACGGTCAAAATATAGCAAGGCAGGAAAGTCGCCAACGCTGCAATACACGCGCCCGTCACTCCGCCCACCAAATAGCCAATAAAACCAACCGTTATCACGACGGGACCCGGCGTTATCATCGCAACCGCCACTGCATCCAAAAATTGTTTTTCATTCAACCAACCAAATTCTTGAACCACTCCGCCATGCAAAAACGGCACAATCGCCAAACCACTTCCAAAAACAAAGGCACCCGCTTTGGTGAAAAACCATGCAATATTCCAAAGGGTTTTATGGTTTGTTGACCAAACAATATTTGGAATAAAGAGCAAAAGAGCATTTGCTTGGCGCGCCCCCGCCCATGCAGGCGGTGCTTTGATAAACATGTAGAGCAATCCTGCGCCAATAAAAACCCATAATTCTTCTTTTTGCGTAATCGCCGTCATCAAAAGTCCAATGGCGTAGAGCAACCATAACAACCAATTTTGTTGAAAAGAGGCAAAATTGAGTTTTCCGATGGATTTTGTGGTCAATTTATACGCGCTGATACCAATAATGCCAATCACGGCTGCACCAACCCCGTAAAAAATGGCTTGCATCCAATTCAATCCTCCAAATTGTTTATACGCAATGCCCAATATCAGCACCATAAAAAACGACGGCAATACAAAGGCAATGCCCGTCAACGTCGCGCCCAGCACGCCATAATGGACATAACCGAGATAAATCCCCAATTGTGCCGCCATCGGACCTGGCGAAAGTTGCGCTAACGCCATACCTTCTTTGTAATCCGCTTCGGAAATCCATTTTTTATCCTCGACTAAATCGCGGTGCATGTACCCCACTAATGCGACGGGACCGCCAAAACCAGCGTACCCCAATTTCAAAAAGTAAAGTACCAAATCTTTTAAACTGTAAGTTGGCATTTGAATAAGTTTTTGATTTTGAAAATCAAAGGTAAAATTTAATGTTATCAAAATCAGAAAATTTTTTATTTCATTGCCAAAACAATCAATCCCGCCAAGATTAAGCCTGCACCAAGCATGATTTTGGGCGTTACAGGTTCTTTCAAAAGCGTGAATGACAACAGTAGGGTGATGAGAATGCTACCTTTATCTATTAATGCCACTTGTGAAACATTGCCGATTTTGATGGCGCGGTAATAAAAAATCCAAGATAACGAAGTCGTAATGCCTGAAATGCCAAGATATAATAGATTGGATTTGGTCAATAGCCCAATTTGCTTGACATTTTGCCAGGCGAAGAAGTTCAAAGTGACGAAAATGAAAACAATGACCGTCCGAACGGCTAATCCTAAGTCTGCGCTGATGCCTCCTTTTAAACCAAATTTCGCAATGACGGAGGTTAATCCAGCGAAAAACATGGATAAAAGGGCGAGCACTATCCAATTTTGCATTATTTAGTAGGTTTTTTCATAGAATGATTGTTGTGACAATAGCGGATTAAAATCTACAAAAACATACAATATTATACTCCTTTATCTCCCCATAATTTATAAAAATAAAAATAGAAAAAGAGGTTTGGAGAATCGGAGAAAGAAATTACCTTTGTGCCAGAAAAGCGTTCTTTAGGAACAATGAGGACAAAAACACTCCGAATGGAACTCCATTGAGATGTTTTTTGCAGTACCGGGTTCTACAATCGCATTGGAGAGAACCTTTTTTACTTGAAAATTGAGATATTCAAGGGTTTTTTACGAAATCTTAGGCAAAGGTCTCTCTTTTTGTATAAAAAGTTATATTCTTGTATAAAAAGACATGCTTTTGCTATCTTATGGATGCTTTGAATCAGAAATGAAGGAAAGGTAGGAATTAAGAAAGCTGAAGTTCTTTAATGCCTATTTTTCCTTCATTCTTGATTCCCCGAAATGATAAAGCCTTGAAAATCAATCTTTTTTGGTACGGCGTTTTTTAGTTTTCGGCGCGGGTTGCTCCTTGAAAAACGCCAGCAAACTCATTACTTCCCATTCCAATACCACAGGTTCTGCGGCTAATTCATTGACTTTCAACATAATTTCAGTTGGATTTAATCCTTCTGCTTCACCTTGTTGCATCCATTCCAGCCGCGTTAACCATTTTTTGACCCAGCTTGGTGCTACTTCTAAAAATTCAGCAATTGCGGTAATAGATTTAGCGCGTCGTGAGGCACTCCAAATGAGTTTAAGCATTTTTAATAATTCGCCTTCCTCTCGCCCCAATACTTTACCTTTTGAAATTAATACTTCATAAGTTGTCATAATATCCTTTTTAGATTTAGGTGAAATAGAATCCATTAATGTCATAATTTGTTCTACCGACATTTGAAACGATGCCATAATGTAAACCAAATAAGATTGCAAAACCGCTTGCAAATGCGGTTGTTCTTTATAAAATTTAAAGATTTCGCCAAAGAATTGTTTGATTTTCTCCTCGTCTTCCTGACATTGAAAAATCAAAAACAAGGCGCGCAATAAATTTTCTTCGGGCAATCCTAAGATTTTAAGATTCGGTTCCCGTTGCACATTCGTCAGCAAAAATCG
>JBDKKX010000096.1:0-12680 GCA_039795795.1 Bacteroidota bacterium
ACCTATGTGTTCCAAAAAACCTATGTTTCCTATGTACCTATGTGTTCCAAAAAACCTATGTTTCCTATGTACCTATGTGTTCCAAAAAAACCTATGTTTCCTATGTACCTATGTGTTCCAAAAATTCATCTCGTAATTTATCAAACAATTTTTATATGAATCTCGATTTTAAAAACAAAAAAATTTTAGTACGAGTAGATTTCAACGTGCCTTTGGAAAAAGGAACGTACCGAATCACGGATGACACGCGGATGCGCGCTGCTGTACCCACCATTCAACATATTTTGAAAGCAGGTGGTGCGGTCATATTAATGTCGCATTTCGACCGCCCATTAAAAAAGTTAAATGCGGATGGAACCATTAATGTCCAACAATATACTTTAAAACATTTAGTTGCACATTTGGCAGAATTATTATCTGCGCCTGTCCAATTTGCAGACAATTGTTTGGGCGAAACGGCGCAAAAAGCTGTTTCTAATTTAAAAAGTGGCGAAGTATTATTGTTAGAAAATACGCGTTTCCATAAAGGCGAAGAAAAAGGGGATGTCGAAATGGCAAAATCATTGGCATCTTTGGGCGATATTTACATCAATGACGCTTTTGGAACCGCCCACCGAGCGCACGCAAGTACAGCAACCATCGCTCAATTTTTTGACAAAAACCATAAATCTTTTGGTTTTTTGATGCAAGCGGAGATTGATAACGCAAATCGTTTGTTAAATGATGCGAAAAAACCTGCGGTAGCGATTATCGGCGGCGCGAAAGTGTCAGATAAAATTATGATTTTAGAAAGAATGCTCCACGTTGTAGATGCGCTAATCATCGGCGGTGCAATGGCTTATACATTTATAAAAGCGCAAGGTGGTGAAATTGGTAAATCTTTATGCGAATTAGATAAATTGGATGCAGCAAAAGATTTGTTAGAAAAAGCAAAAGCAAAAGGCGTTCAAATTTATTTGCCTGTTGATTCCATTGTTGCAGATAAATTTGATGCGGCAGCGCGCACAGGCATGATGCCAAGTGATGCCATTCCTGCCAATTGGTTGGGTTTAGATATTGGTTCACAAGCGATTACAGATTTTAAAAAAGTTATTTTAAAATCGAAAACGATTTTGTGGAACGGTCCCATGGGCGTTTTTGAAATGGAGAAATTTGCGACGGGTACGAAATCTATTGCGCAAGCTGTTGCCAAAGCAACTTCAAAAGGAGCCTTTTCATTGGTTGGCGGCGGCGATTCGGTTGCAGCGTTAACCTTAATGAAATTGTCAGACCAAGTGAGTTACGTTTCCACAGGCGGCGGTGCGATGTTGGAATTTTTGGAAGGAAAAGAATTACCGGGTATTGCAGCAATTAATTCATAAATGGCACATTTGAATTGGGATTAACTGGGATTTTTTTGGATTAAATGGGATTGATTTTTAGAATTTTTAGGATTTCAAGACAAAAAAAATTACGATACGAATTGGAACACGGAGGACACGGATTTTACGAATTTACACGGATTTTTTTGAATTTAGGCTTAAAATTCAGCATAAAATCAAAAAAAATCCGCGTAAATTCGTAAAATCCGCGTCCTCCGTGTTCCAATTCGCTCTACACCTTTTTTTGTCCCGTACTAAGGATTTCAATTCTAAAAATCAATCCCATTTAATCCAAAAAAATCCCATTTAATCCCAATTCAAATGCACTTATACTTATGCAGGTTCTAAATCAAGCACTTTTTTCTTTTTAGTTGCCGCTACGGGTGCGAGTTGCGCGCCTTCAATCGGTCTCATCCAACCATAAATATCCTGAATTGTTCCATCACGCAACCCTTCAATCTCTGCTTTCAGCATCGCAGGAATGCCCTTCGCATCAATTGGTGGCAACGTCATTTGAAAATCATTATACGTAATCTCGCTCACAGGCGAAACCACTGCCGCCGTTCCCGCCCCAAAAGCCGCTTGTAATTTACCTTTTTTATAAGCATTCACCAATTCATCTATATGTATAGGTCTGACTTCGTGTGGAATACCTTTCGTTTTCAAAATATGCAAAAAGCAATCTCTCGTAATCCCTTTCAAAATTTCACCATCCGTTGAAGGCGTAAGCACCTTTCCATCAATCACAAAAAACAAATTCATCGTACCCGCCTCATGTAAATATTTATGTTCGACAGCATCCGTCCAAATGATTTGGTCATAACCGCGCTCCGCCGCCAACTTCATCGGATATAACGAACCGCCATAATTGCCCGCCGATTTTGCTTCACCCGTTCCGCCTTTCACCGCCCGAACAAATTTTTGTTCCACCCAAAGTTTAACTGGTTTTGCATAATAAGGACCGACGGGTCCCGTTAAAATTATAAATTTATAGGTGTTTGACGGACGAACGCCCAATGTTTCGTCGGTCGCAAACATAAACGGGCGAATATATAATGCCGCGTTAGGCGTTTGCGGAATCCAATCTTTATCCAAAGCCACCAATTTTTCTAAAGCTTGCACAAACAACTCCTCTGGAATCGCGGGCATACACAAGCGTTCGCAAGAATGATTCATCCGTCGAGCGTGCATTTCGGGACGCATCAACATCGGCGTACCCTCCACCGTTTTAGATGCTTTCATGCCTTCAAATAACGATTGACCATAATGCAATGCCATCAACCCAGGATGAAATGACAAATTGCTCACAGGGCGAATTTGCAAATTTAGCCATTGCCCATTTTCATAATCAGCAACGAACATGTGGTCACTGTATGTTTGTCCGAAAGGAATATGATTAAAATCCACTTTCGACAAATTCGATTTTTTAGTTTTATAAACCCGAATATTGTACTTCATTAGAGGAATTAGTTTAATAAAAAAATTGATTTTAATGGGTTTGTAAGGGTTTGCTGCCACAAATTACACGAATTTTCACGAATTTTTATGAAATAAATTTGTGAAAATTCGTGTAATTTGTGGCAAAATTGGTTGCGAAGATAAGCACGTTGATTGCATTTCAACGTTTATTAAAAAATACGCTACAAATATTCGATATTTTATTGTAAAAAACAAGTTTTTTTGTAAATAAAATTTTACAAAAAACAGTTTTAACCTTTTTATATTACGAATTTAAAATAGGTACAATTAAAATATGAAAATAAGTCAAAATAATATATTGTCATGTTACATTTTTTCGAGTATAAAATATTCCAAATTTCCGATACGGAGCAATTTTTAGAAAGTTTATCTGGCGATGGTAAAAAAGGGATTTTAGTCGTTCTGTTAGACGAAGGTTTACCCGAAGGCATCGTTTTTCTGAAAAAAATATTGAGTTCTATCCGCGTTGATTTGGAAAAAGATGTTTTATTATTGCGTGCTGCACCGCAAGGCATTTTGCCGACGGTTGCGCAACTGAAAAGCGTTTCACCCATTGAAAAAGTGTTGGTTTTTGGGGTTACGCCGCAACGATTGGGTTTTACATTTGAATATCCGATGTATAAACGATTGATTCTCAATGATTGTCAATATGTTTTTGCCAATAAATTGTCTTTTTTAGAACCCAATAAACAGGCTAAAAATGATTTGTGGAAACAATTGCAACTCCTCTTTGCAAACACATAGGGACATAGGAGACATAGATAACCTTGTTTTGGAGGTATCATAAATATGTCTAAAAATGAAGCACCTATGTCTCCTATGCTCCTATGTGTTAGCAATTTTAAAACCAAAAATTAGGGGGAGCTGCTTGAAAATAAAGTTTTCGATGGGTCATATCAAAACCACATAACGCATGATTTTTAGGCTCTCTTTCTGAATAAAACGCACAACAATCCAAATTCAAAACAGGCATCCGATTCAACCGTTTAAACATTTTTTCAGTATCTTGTATGGTTTGTGGCGTATGTCCGTGCAATATAATTCTGCCATTAAGCCAATCTTTATCCAAATCCATGTACCAATATCGAATCCAGGTAAGCGATTCCGCGTCTGAAAAGGGGTCTTGTGCCTTGAAATTCAAGCCCGCATGAACTAAAATATATTTTTCCGTCGTCATATACAGTGGCAACGATTTAAAAAAAGCAATATATTTTTCTGGAATATTACGAACAGAACGTGCTTTGAAACTATTCAAACAGGCAGAATCTGGATAATAGGCATCTGGGTCATAATTGTAATAATTATGCAACAACAATTGTTCATGATTGCCCATTAAACAATTGACTTTGAACCCATTATGACGCAATTCAATTATTTTATCAATAACGCCTTTTGAATTCATTCCCCTATCAACGTAGTCGCCGAGTAAAAATAATTCATCGTTTTTGCTAAACTGCATTTGTTCTAAAAGCCCTTCAAACAGTTTTAAACAACCGTGAATGTCGCCGATAGCTAATTGTCTCATATTTTTTTTTAATTTTTGCCACAAATTTCAATAATTTTAGTCAATTGTTTATAAAAACTTATATAATTTGTGGCAAAAATCGTGAAGTAATCCACATTAACCCACCGATTTGTCTAATAACTCCAAAAGTCGAGTTACTTGCGTTTCAGATAAAGCAAAATATTTTGTTTTCTTTTTTTCCAATAATTTAACCCATTGCTTCGGCGTAAGCATTTTTTGAGTAACCCGATTTGATTTTATATAATCAAAAGATGCTATCCATAGTTGAGCCTCTTTCAATGAAATAGAAGCTATATCTGCAATAAGTGTAAGGTCTGCCTGCTTATGCCAGCCGTAAAGTAAGCTCAAAAAGATTCTTGTATTTTCAGCTTCGATTTTGGCATTTTCAGCCTCGTTTTGAGCATTTTCAGCTCTGACTCTTGCTTCTGCCAATTCATTTTCTGTATTTTGGAGTTTTTCTTTCCATTTTGCCGCTTCTTCATCTCTACCTTGACGATAAGCCTGCCCAAAAATGCCTTTATTGGTTGCTAAATCCATTTTTTGTTTAATTTTTGGTGAATGAATATTTTTTAAGATGCTGTTTATGATATCTTGTTCCAACTCGCCATTTCCAAGAATGTAAGCGAATATTAACCTTTTCAGTCAATTCAACTTTTCCATAAATTGCGAAATATGCTGTGTCCATTCCACTTTGTATTGGTTCAAATAACTTTCATGTGCTGCATTCGGATATTTCTTTAATTTCTTCACACGACTCGAAAAATTTTCAAACATTAAGTTTATATCTCCTTCATTAACTGTTTCATCCTTTTGCCCATACATTAAAATTACAGGACATTTGACAGCTTTGGCATATTCCACAGGATTATGCGAATATCCCCAAAATCCATGCTGAAAACCACCCCAAAATACTAAAAAACCTGCCATTGGGAACGCTGGAATGCCCATTCTTTTAAATCTTGCCGCCGTCGTCGCGTACATTGAGCCAAAAGGACATTCTAAAAACATCGCTTTCGGATTCAAATGATAATCATATTCCGCTTTAAGAATCGCCGCCGCGCCCATAGACGAGCCGAATAAGTAAATATTATTTTCACCTTTTTGTTTTAAAAAATCAAAACTCGCTTTGACATCTACACTTTCTTTGTAACCAATCGTCGTCTCACTCCCCTCGGAGCCGCCCGAACCCGTGAAATCTACGAACAGTGCGCCATAACCTGCCTTCAAAAACCAATCGGCTCGCCCCAACATATCCGATTTTTCACCACTATATCCGTGAAAAAAAATAACTGTCCCTTTGGAACTATCCCCTTTAATGAGCCAACCTGCTAATTTTTGGTTGCTTTGAATGAAAACCGTTTCATAAGGCATCGTCGGAGGCGGATTTTTTTGCTTGGGTTTCGGATTATCCATCCCCAGAAAGAGCACTTTTAATTTTTCGCCGAAAGATAATTTTTTAGCGTCTTTCGATTTTGCCACATTTCTATCCGTAAAATGGGTAAATTTATACGCGTGAAAATATGCAACAATATTTATTAAGGCAAAAAAAATAGTTGCAATTTTAAACCATTTTTGTTTATTGAATTTCAAATCAATCATTTATATATTATTTTATTTTATTGTTTAGATAAATTCCTGTCCAAAGCGTTATTTTTTCAATCTAATTTTCCAAGCAAAATCAATACTCATTAAATGTTCGTATGCAAAAATGGGTTGCGCTCCAAACCGAACAAATGTTGGGCGATAAATGAAACCTATATTAAAAGTTCTACCCATTTGATAATAAGCATTGAACACCAGACCTACGGTATTATGACTTGTAAAAGCGTCCTCTCTTGAAGCTGGAATTGAGTCAAACTGTCGAAAGTTTTTATACGACCACCTATTTTTAGCATAAGATAAACCATATCCGATGGAAATATTTTTAATTTTGCAATTGTTGGAGAAATTAATATAAGAAGCCGAAGTGAATTCCCATTCTCCGTCAAAACGAATCGGTCCTGGAAACGGTAGAAAAAAATCCATGGCATGATTCGCTGTTAGACTTAAAAACCGATTCTTAGCATAAAAATAGTCTAATCCTGTGGAAAAACCGATAAAACCAGCACGTAATTTTCGATTTTCGCCTTGCGGTTTGAAACTAAATGAATTAATGTACGGGAAGGAAAGGTGCCAATATAGTCCACCATTTTTTGTATGATACATTTTATCATAATTAAAATATTGATTTACAGTGTCTTGCGTATCTACATAAATTGGGCTTGGATAATCATATCGTTTTGGATTATTTTTGTCTACAAGAAAACCGATTCCATAAGTACTCAAATTTCCCCAATATTCAAAAGCATTTTTTGATTTAATCGAAACCATTTTGGTTAAACTGTCTGTAAAAATCGTTATTTGAAGCGTTTTTTTGCTTCGTGGGACAACGACTTCCACTTTGTTTCTTGTAGTACTAACAGTGTCACCATTTGCCACAATCTTCGATGTATTCGTGGTGCGCACTTCAATCCTTGTTTTAGGCTTGTTTAGTAAAGTTGCACAACCATTTGATAAACAAATTATTATAAATAATAAAATATATAATTTCATACCAAAAGTGAGTGTTAAAATTAATTTTTAAGGGTTATAATTCTGCTGTTTTTTGAAGTTCAAAAATCGTAATTTCGGGTCTTACATTAAATCGGACCTGCCACAAGTGACCTAATGCTCGATTAATGTACAAAGTCCGCCCACCCGACAACTCCATTTTACCTGCTCTAAACCATTTGTTCTTCACAGGCAACATTGGCGCATCTAAAAAAGGGGGTTTACATTGCCCGCCATGTGTATGTCCCGACAAAATCCAACCCTTGTAATTGCCCCAAATCGGCTCATCCGCAACATCGGGATTATGACAAAGCACCAAATTGGCTTTTTTTTCATCCAATTGTGTCATCACTTGCATTGGATGAAAATTCGTTCCCCAATAATCGTCAATCCCAATCACATTTAAACCATGTACTTCAATTTGTTCGTTCCTCAACATTGTCAATCCTTTATCCATTAAAATTTTAACTATATTATCCGCGACGATACGCTCTTTCCACTTTTTGCCATAATCATGATTGCCCAAAATGCCAATTGTCCCCAATTTGCCAATCACAACCTGTTGAAATGCATCTGTTAATTGTTTCAATTGTTTAACAGTCTTGTACGAGACGAAATCGCCCGTATAAACCACAAAATCAGGTTCAAATTTTTGGGCTTTTTGGAAGGAATCGCGAATAAATTTAGGGTTAACCCTATCGCCAACGTGTATATCACTGATTTGCATCAAGGTTTTGCCCACTAAATCATCAGGCAAATTTTTAATCGGCATCTTGACACGCACAAATTCAAGCCAAAAAGGTTCGATTTGCCAAGCATACATACCCGTAATCGCGCCTACAGAAAGCAAACTTTTTATAAACAGCCTTCTTTTTATCATTTTTAGAATTGGTTTCAGTTATATTTTACAATGCGCTTCTGACTTTTCTTCATATCCGACGATATTTCAATATAATAAATCCCATTAGGCAGATGTGAAAGATCGATTTCATGCTCAACGGCTGCTTTCTCTATCAAAATTTGTCCTAAATGATTAAAAATAGAGATGCGATTCCATTGAAAATCGCTGCTTGGAATATAAATTTTCCCCATTGTCGGATTTGGAAATAGTTGAATTTCGTTATGCGTATGAATAATGCTAACGATTTTTGAAAATGTTTCCTTTCCATCCAAATCTATTTGCCGTAAACGATAATACGAAATATCGAATGAATGCTCATCAGCAAAATTATATATTGAATATTCTCCTTTCGCAAGCACCTCCCCTATTTTAGAAAACGTTTTGCCATCCGTTGAGCGTTCAATTTCAAATTTACGCGCCTTCATTTCACTTACAGTTGTCCAATGAAGTGTCACTTCTGCACCATTCGTTTGCGCATAAAAATTCACTAATTCAACAGGTAAGGCACTACTTGTCGAAAAGGGAGTCAAACTTCTAGTGCAAGTACCCCCTGAACCGTTGATAGTAATTTGTTGATTTGCATTGATACTCAATTTATTATATCCTGTTGAACTTTCCCATACATTATCATTTGCCAATTGAATTGCGTAATTTGGTTTGTTATACAGCGAAGTTGCTGCATCGGGCAAATTTAAAAATAAATCATATATCCCATTCGGCATCGTGTTCAAACAAAAAGATTCATTCACGGTGGTTGTCGCATCCACTTCCCATTGACACGGATTTGTGTTGACCAAAGCGTAATAACGCGTATTCGTGGCAACATTCCGTAGCACAAATTCCACTTTTCGAGGATTATAAAGCCGAGCAAAACCGTCGTTTCGCACTGAAAATTGAATATTCATCTCACTCCCATTCGTCACGGTTGTCGGATAAGTTGCATTCACAAGCGCGAACCGATAACCCAATTTTTGACTAATTACATCCAAACAACTCGTCCATAAACCAAGCGTTGTAGGACTATAACCCGAATTCAAAAAAGAATATCGAAATCGTTTCATCTCATTTTCTGCCTGCCCGCTATTGGCTAAACAATTGGCATTCAAATAGTTACCCCCACAAGTTTCACCGCCAACAACTACATTTCTATCCACATCCGTTTTGAGATAGGCTTTAAAAGTCGTCGTATCCGATACATCTGTGGACACATTTCGATACGTGCCTTGGTCATTATAATTGTATAAAAAACAATCATTATGATGCCCGATGCGCACATTTTGTGCGAGCGAAGTAATCGGCGCACTAATGCCTTCTGCAAATTTTTGTTTCATCTGCGGAACACGCACTTGAATCATTCTATTGGTCGGCACCGCAGCGAGTAACGCATCAAAAATATCTTTTCTATCTTGCCAATTCGTGGCATTTAAAGGTGGAATTCCAAAATCTGTCGTCGTCCAATTTTCGCCCCAAGCACCTATAAAACCCATTTGCACAGTCGCAATTATATCCGAATTCGCCTGTAAAAGCGGTGTTAATTGCGTAATATGACTTAAAATTTGCGTTTTAGAAGCATTAAAAGGTGCCGTTGCGTTTTGATTGGAATATGCAAAACGCAAAATTAATTTTACGCCTGCCGTCCTTGCCGCCGTTAAATCATCCGTAATCTTCGTTAAATAATTATTTGTAAAATCAGAATTAATAAAATCTCCTATATAATATAGCCTCAAAACCAATGTAATAGGTGTTGTAATACTTGTGCCATTGACAATTCGCCCATTTCGGAGTGCTGCCATACTACTCACACTTAATCCCGTAAAGTTAGCAGATAAAGGAGCGGTTTCGGAGTGGTAGTAAAATCCACGTTCTGGATTAGGAATGACAGCAGTGGAAGTGGTGAAAGTGACTGTTTGACAATAACTATTTGTTTTGAATAATATTGCCATCAGCAATAGAAGAAAAGATAATTTGGTATTAGTCATTTATTAACAATCTTTTAAAAATAATTAAATTTCAATATTCAATTTCCTCCCAACCTTCATATTGAGGATCATACTTTTCAAATTCGCCATCGCCTGTAAATTCTGAAGCGGTCATTCTAATTTCAAAAACATCATTATGATTATAGCCCGACGAAAAATATAAACCAGTTCGGGTAAGCATAGCAAGAATGCTCGTTCCTTTGAAATCAAAATTAACCTCAAAGTCATTTTCACTTTCTATGTAATACCCCCTTCGTAACAAATCGTTTTTCAAATACGCTCTTTGTTTTTCAGTAAAGGGTAAAAAAGTTGTGTCTTCTTCCAAAAAACTGCCATCTTTAACAGTTGCATACTTTTGTTTTACTTCTCCACGAAATAAATAAACATGATAGCCCATTTTGTTTTTATTTTTATAATAATTTAATTATCAATATTTTAAATATATAAAATATTTTACTTTTATTTATTTCTTAAATGCTCAATAATGTTACTTTGAGTTGGGTTTCCCAAATCCATCAAATAATAATCCGCTTCGGGTCCAAAACCATTATCTTTCGCATAAACCATTTGAACTTTATTTTGTTTTATTTTCGAGTTAATCAACTTGAAAAATAAACTCAAACTGTTCGCAATTACGAACTTATTCTTCTGGTCTCTTCCAAAATTAATAACCTGCCCATAAACGCCTTTTACATCAGGGTCTAAGTCAATGCCAATGTGATTCCCGCCGCCATCATGCCAAATCGGAATCCATTTCAAATTAATATATTTTATTTTAATGGTTTTAGCAGGATACGAAGTGCCTCCTTCTTTTTCGTAATTATAATAATCTCCAAATGTTTCTCCGATATTCAATTCCTGCATACTTAATTCTTTCCAAGAATTATATTGAGCAATTAAATTTGGAATATCTAAAAAAGTCATGCTCATAAAAACAGAACCTTTATATGGAAAATCCATTTGTCCATTATTGAGCGCGTATAATTCAATTAAATCTTCGGGTAGTGCAAACGGAAAATGGCTTTTTAAAAAATCCATTTGAGATGAATCCGCACCAGCATTTAGTAACTCAAATTGTTGTGGTGAAACTTTTTTTAACCACTTTCTGTATTTTTCCCATTCAAATTTTAGTTTCATGTAAGTTGATTTTTGTTTGATAATTTTCGATAGCTAAATTGCGGTACGATTGGAACACGGATGACGCGGATTTTGCGAATTTACACCGATTTTTTTGAATTTTTTTTGAATTTTAAGCCTAAAATTCTGAAAAAATCGGTGTAAATCCGCAAAATCCGCGTCATCCGTGTTCCCATTCGCTCTACACTTTTTTGTCCTATACTAAGACAATTTTCCAAAGTGAAAATTGCAGTCCAGTAAATTTGTAAGGTGATAAATCATTGATTATCAATATTTATCACCCTAAAATATTTTTAATTTAACTCTGTCATTGCCGCCTCTAACTCAATATCTATTGGTTCCTTACGGTTTTTCCACCAAACATAACCAATCCCGCCTACTAACGCATAAGGCATAATGAGTAACATTAAAATCCCAACATTCAAACCTGCACCTGATGTGCCGCCATTTTTAAGGTTACTTTCAACAGCCGTTTTACACATAGGGCATTGTGCAAATATAATTTGGGTTGATAGTAGAAATATAATTGTTAAAATACTATGAATGATTTTTTTACGCATTTTTATTTATTTTAATTTTAACAAATCAATGATAGCATGGCATTAACATTAAATAGCATATCGGTCCCGTTATCGCTACGTAAAGCCATAGCCAAAAAACCCATTTTGCCATTTTTCGATGCTTTTCCACTTGCATCGTGTATCCGCGCACAAAAGTAAATAAGATAAATGGAAAACTAACTGACGCAAATACGATGTGCGTTATCAGCAACGGAAAGTATAGCCAACCTAAATTGCCACAATATTTTGTTTCCGCCGTTGTAATGTGGTATAATACGTACAACAATAAAAACAAAAAAGACATACTTAATGCAATGTAAATCATTCGTTTATGCGATTCTATATCCTTTTTACGAATGAAATTCAAAGCGCGAATTAAGAAAATCGCAGCAATTACATTCATTGTGGAGTATAACGGCGGCAGGAAACTAAAATCTATATTCGTTTGAATATGAATTTTGCGCATCAGTGCGACCAATGTTAATACAGCGATTGAAACAATCCAAGCGGCTGTATTCAGTTTTTTAATTAATTGCTCGTTTGAATCCATAATTGCAAACACATAGGTATTTAGGAGACATAGGTTTTGTAAATCATTGATTTTCAATATACTATGACAATGGGTACGAATATTACTTTTGAGGTTGATGTTTAACTTCTGGTTTTTCCACTTTCTTCAAAGGATAAATGAACGCCGCATGACGAACTAAACGCGCTAAATCTTCCTTTTTTGAACCATCATAACGATTGCGTATCATACAAGCCGTATCTAATAAGGCAAATTGGGAAGCATCCGCCAACGAAATCGAAGCATCAAATCCATAAGCATCTGTAAATTTTTTAATTTCATCCGCCGAACCTGTAAGCAAATTATATTTCCCAAAATCTTTAATGCCTTGATTTTGAGCAAATTGCAATAACACTTTGGCAGAATCCGTTTGTGGATTGGTCGTCACTATCCAAAAACGAAGGCTATCAATTTTGTTAAATTGCTCTAATTTTTTAAGGTTCTCTAAGGATGATTTTACCCCTTTGCCCTGAGTGGACAAAAAATGGACAATAGAGATATTGCCTTTAAATTGCGCTTTCGTAACAGGCTCGCCATACTGATTGATTAGGTTAAAATCGGGCAATTGCCCCAAATTTTTC
>JBDKKX010000097.1:0-12668 GCA_039795795.1 Bacteroidota bacterium
AATCTCGTAAAATCTGTTCAATCTGTGCCGAAAAGTATTTTGTCATATACTGAGTTAATTATTATACGTCAAATTTCAATTTTAAAAACACAAAGATTGCGTTATTTCAAATATGTGGTGAAGCCTATACCTTTGTGCAGCAAACTGTTTTACAGCAATTACCCATATTTGTTTATTTTATGCACAAAGCAATTACTATTTTTTGTTTTTTGGGACTGACTTTATGCGCTAATGCGCAAGAAATGCGTGTTACAACCAATGTTCCGCGTGGAATTATTCAAGGTCAAACGACAATTACTTTAACGCCGCCCCCTGGTGCAACGATTCGTTACACCACCAATTTGACAATGCCAAGTCGTACAAATGGCACGATTTACACAAAACCCATTGTAGTTAACGCAACTACAGTTATAAAAACGATTGCATATACTGCGACGACACAATCTAAAGTAGAAAGTTTCAGCTACATCAGCCTCAATAAAGGCAATGAATTGCATTTTCCCAATTTAGTGTCTGCTGCGGATTATGCGAACGGCTTGAAACAATTGCCGATTATTTCGATTTCAGTGCCGCCAGGTGGAAAACCTGCTTATGACAAAACCGAACAAATGTGTACTTTCGAGTATATCAATAAGTTTGGTGAAAACGCGAGTATTGGGCTTTTGAGTGGTGTGGAAGGCTACGGTAGCGATTCTTACATTTATTCGGAGCAGAAAAATTTGCGGATTTCTTTCAAAACTGCCTATGGCTATTCGAATTTGTCTTATCCGATTTTCAAAAGGGATGATGTGGATACGCGGAATCCAGAGACAAAATTCGATGTTTTGGAATTGAAAATTGGTCAAGATGGTCCCAATGCGGATGGTTATGGCGTGTTGATGAGTTCTCAGGGCTTAATCAGCAAGACGATGCGCGAAATGGGCAATATTGATGTGCATACACAATATGTACACGCATTTGTGGACGGCAAATACAATGGTGTATATACGTTAAAAGAAAAATATGATAGCCATTTTGCGGCTTCTTATTATGGAGGCAAAAGCGCGGATTACGATGAAATTACTGGGATTTGGGAAGAGCCTGCGGTCAAAGTAAAAGCGGATGGTACGAGTTCCAGTTCATTGAATACTTGGAATTTGCTTCAAGCGGCAACAGAACAAAATAGATATGCAGATGTCAAAAAATATCTAAATGTATCACAATTCATTGATTTTATGATACTTATGATGTATTTTGACAACGAATGGGAATTTGCGACTTTTGCAGATAAGAAGTTGGTGACGACGAAATTGGTTTTCCAAGATTATGATACGGATGGTGCATTGACGAAAGTTTCGGATGAGAATGAGTTTGCTTATAATTTGAAATGGACAGACCCTGCCAAAACGGTGTTTAACGGTCCGACTGGGATGTTTGGCAATTTGGTTCGTGGGAATAATCCTGAATTTAAAGCTTTGTTGCGCGACCGGGTTTACAATGCGTTTCAAAAACCAAACGCGCCTTTGTCTCCTGCGCGCATTCAACGCAAGTTGGAAGAGTTGAAAACGATTGTTCGTCCTGCATTTAATATGGAATTAGCGCGTTATAACCAAACTTTTTATAACGATAATCCGTATTTTGATACAGAATATAGTCAAAATATCGCACATTTGCCAACACGTTATGCTTATAATTTGAACAAATGGTTAGGTGTATTGGCGGGCAGATTTGCACCAGAAAAAACGCAATTAGTGGATGATAAATCTTTTACAGTTGCACCAAATCCTGCATTTGATTTTGCAGATATTGATTTGACGGCTGCAAAAAATCAATTTGTCACGTTGTCTGTTTATAACACGCTTGGAGAAGCGGTTTTGAAACAAAATATTGAAAATGCGGCTTCTACTTACCGTTTAGGGTTGGATGGCTTGGCTGCGGGACAATATATTTTGACGATTCAAACCGATGGACAAGATAAGATTGCACGGAAATTGAATATAAATCATTGATTTTGAAGTGGCTGTCTTAAAAGAAAAATCACAAACTATTATTGGGTTGTGATACGATTGGAACACAGAGGACACGGATTTTACGGATTTGCACAGATTTTTTGTAATTTATGCTGGGGTTTTAAGCCTAAATTAAAAAAAATCCGTGCAAATCCGTAAAATCCGTGTCCTCTGTGTTCCAATCGTATCACAACCCAAATAATATTTTGTGATTTTTTCTTTTGAGACAGCCACATTTCTAATTCAAACCATGTACCTTTTGAGCGTCAACGATAATCGGTTTAGTCGTTCCTTCGTACTGAATAATCAACGTAGATAATTGATTATCAACAATTTGCGATTTCTCAAAACCTTCAAAATTAAAATGAAGGGGCAATACAACAAACCGATATTTTTGATGATTCAAACGCAATTCATTCAAAAGAGCATATTTTTCAGCGCGTTCCACCTCCTCCAAAAACAAGGTTTTGGGTTTCATTTTGTGAAACAAATAATAATCAATCGCTATTAATTCGCGCAAAATCACATCATCTTTGTAAAATTTGCCCACATAATCAGATAAAATTTCAAAAACATCCATCAAAGCATATTGATGAAACGGTTTGCGCTCCACAAAATGAACGCCAAGTCCCCGCAAAAAATCAAAAATACTGTATTGCTGCGTTACATATTTGAGCGTATTAGGAGTCCGTTTTTTATTCCAATAAATCTCCAAAGCGTTTTCCAACAACTCCATTTGATGTAATTCAGCCCGTGATAAATAATTGCTTTCAATAATTTGATAAGGCGGATTGGGGTCATAAATGAAACCATGTTGTTCCGATTTATGGCGAACAGGCGTTCCTTTCAAGAATTTCAAGAAACCGAGTTGCAATTCGGGCGCGAAAAGTTTGAAAACTTCCTCAAAACTATATCGAATATCTTCCCAATAATCCAACGCCAAACCCACAATTAAGTCCAAGTGCATTTCGACTTTATGCTCCAATTGCTTGATAATGCTTTTCGTTTTCTCAAAACTCTGCTTTCGACTGACCGCTAAATTAGCTTTTTGATTCACGGTTTGAATCCCAATTTCAAATCGAAACAAGTTTTTGGGCACATGCTCATTAATAAATTTGATAATATCTGGATGCAAAATATCGGCAGTAATTTCAAATTGGAACACGTTTTCAGGGCGATGATGCGCCAAAATAAATTTAAAAATGTCAATCGTGAAATCGCGTTTGATATTAAACGTCCTATCTAAAAATTTTATCACGCGTCCATGCGTCATCAAGTGCAAAAGGTGCATTTTAATGGTGTCATTCGGAAGATAACGCACCTTATTATCCAAACTCGCCAAACAAAATTCGCATTTGTACGGACAGCCGCGAGAGGTTTCAATATAACACACCTTATTATATAACTCTTCAGGCGTGTCATTTTGATACGGATTAATATCTTTATACTGCGATAAATCAAACATTTGCGTAGTTTGAAAATATCGAACTTCTTGATTATCAATCTTTTGAACAATATTTGGAATATCCTTTACATTCGGATACGAATCCAAAAAGGCTTTAAATGGCATCTCGCCTTCGCCCGTGATGATATAATCGACCTGCGGCAGACAAATCACATCTTGCCAATCATAACTCACTTCGGGACCGCCTAAAAGGATTTTAGTATTCGGATTTAAGATTTTAATCCGTCGAGCGACCTCCAACGTTTGCATAATATTCCAAATATAACAGCTAAATGCCACCACTTCAAATGGGGCGCATTGTTCCGCGATGCCGTCTTTATCCTCTTTAATGGTGAATTCTTGCCAAGATAAGCCCGTGTGCGCCTTGTTAAGTTCGTACAAAAGGCGAATTGCAAGGTTGATGTGAATATATTTGGCATTGAGCGTGGTTAGTAGAACCGTCATAATATTGATAATTTTACAAAAAAAAAACCGCAAACCGATAAGCCGGATTCTGTCCTATTTCAACAAAAATAGTCTCCATCATTTATCTACGTCTCGAATCACTTCAAAACTCTATCTGCCTACCCCTCACACGCGTCGAGCCGACCCGTTTTGTCCGTATTGCTACGGGCAAATTGTGATGTACATGGCATTTCAACCCGCAAGGTTTACCCGCAACCCGTTTACACGCAGTCGCCGTGCGCTTTTACCGCCCATTTTCACCCTTACCTTCTTGCGAAAGGCGGTTTTTTTCTGTGACCCTCTCTGTTATCGCGCCCTTTGGAAGCGCAATACCCACCCGTTAGGTGGTGCGGCTGCTCTGCGTTGTCCAGACTTTCCTCATTTTTGGCATGCGCCAAAACCGCGATGGAGTGGTTTGCGATTTTATTGGGTGCAAAAATACATTTTTTCTGAACAAAACGCATCGAAATCGCAAAAACAACAAAAGACTTTCATTATCTTTGTATCTTTTGTTGATAAAAAATCAATTTAAACTTGCATATCTTAATTTTCTAAATCAATTTTTTTATAAACAATGAATTTTTATTGGATTTACGAATTACCAAATTGGTTATTTTTCACTTTGACGGTTGGTTTTTTTATCTTATTCTCGCTACTCGGAACGCTGTTTTTAGGAAGTCGCTTGGAAAAATATTTCGGACTTACGGAGAAAACGAATGAAATTGTAGGTCATTTTTTATCCATGAGTGGTGTTTTTTACGGGATTACGTTGGGTTTGATTGCCGTTTCGACTTATGAAACCTTCAATACTGCCGATGCGAGCGTCACGAATGAAGCCAATGCGTTGAATACTTTATATCGAGCGACCAATCTTTTTGAACGACCTGACAAGAAAGAAATGCGGTTGACCCTCAAAAAGTATGCACAATACATGGTCAAAGATGCTTGGGCGTTGCAACGGCAAGGGATTGTGCCCACAGGATTATCGGCTATTGTAGATACTTTTCAAACTGAATTAATTGATTATCAATTAATTACAGATAAAGATAAAATTGTTTTTGAAGAAGTTTTAAAACAATTCAACGAATTGAGTGAACGGCGTAGGCTTCGCGTTGCGAATGTCACCGCAGGATTGCCTGGTACGATTTGGATGATTTTACTGTTAGGCGCGTTCATTAATATTGCGTTGACTTGGCTTTTGGTGATTAACAACCGTCGCTTTGATATTTTGATTAATACATTAAGTGGGATTTTATTGGGTTCGTTGATTTTTTGGATTGCGGCGATGGATAATCCGTTTCGGGGCGAATACAGCGTTTCGCCCGAAGCGTTTGAACTTTTATTGAAAGGCTCGATGAAGTAAATTTTAAATTAGGATTAAATAGAATTTTTTTTGGATTAAATAAGATTGATTTTCAGGATTTATATGATTTTTAGCATCGCAATCCCAAAAAATCCCAAAAAAATCAATCCCATTTAATCCAAAAAAAATCCCATTTAATCCTAATTCTCAAATTCTCAACTTCTCAAGCTAATAAAACCATTTCAACTATGAGTAAATCACTGAAAACACCACTATTAAGTTCTTTTCGCAAAGCCTTACAAATGGCTTTCGCGGCAAACCGTCAAAACATTGCTGCCGAAGAAATCATACAACGGCACGAAGAAAATTTATTAAATCGCCGCCAATTCCTTGAAATTGCAAGCAAAAACTTGCTTTTAGGCGGTCTGATGCCCAAATTATTAGTCGATTTTCCAAAATCATGGATGCGTTTTTGGTTTCCAAAAGCATTCAAACCCCGAATTGCCATCATTGGGGCAGGCGTAGCGGGTTTAAATGCGCTCCACACATTAAAAAAAGCAGGATATGATGCCACCGTTTATGAAGCCTCTGGACGGATTGGCGGAAGAATATTCAGCGTTCAAGGCGCGATGGGCGAAGGCATTTGGACGGAATTCGGCGCGGAATATATTGATACCAATCACCAAGATATATTGAATTTGGTGCATGAATTCAACCTCGAATTGGTGGATTTAAACCAAATTTCAGAACAAAAATTCCAAAAAGAAGCGTTTTTTTTTGAGGGCGTACATCATTCGATGGCGCAAGCGATTGAAGCATTTCAAGGTTTTTCAGAACGAATGAAATGTGATATACAGCAATTACCAAAGGATATTTCGTATAAAACCCAAAATCCAATTGTTAAAAATTTTGACAACTGTTCCCTTTCGGAATACCTTGAAAAAGTGGGTGCGACAGGTTGGATAAAGCGTTTTATCGAAATTGCTTACGAATCGGAATATGGGCTTTCGCCACAAGTGCAATCCTGTTTAAATTTATTGACGTTGATTTCGCCGAATACGGATAAAGGTGCTATTGAATTATATGGAGATAGCGATGAGCGTTACACGATTCGCGGTGGCAATCAATTGATTACCAATCAATTGGCTAAAAAATATGAAACACATATTGAGTTAAATCAGCCTTTGGAATCGATTCGTCCATCGGGCAGCGCGTACAAGTTGAATTTTTCTAAAAATCGGGATGTCAAAGCCGATTTTGTGGTGCTCGCGCTACCGTTTACGCAATTGCGGCGGGTGGATATTGGCTTGAAAATGCCGCAAGTTAAATGGGATTGTATTAATAAAATGAGTTATGGGATGAATGCCAAATTGATGCTTGGGATGAAATCGCATTTTTGGCGCAAATTGGGTTATAATGGTTTGGTTTATTCGGATAACGGCGTTACAAATGGTTGGGATAATGCGCAATTGCGCACTGCAACGGAGGATACCGCAGGACTTTCTATTCTTTTTGGCGGGAAAGCCTGTCAAGAAGTGGGCAAAGGTTCGCCCGAATCCCAAAAAAACATATATTTGCCAAAATGGAATCAAATTTTTGCAGGCGCGACGGAACAATTTAATGGAAAAGTTGCGCGGATGAATTGGGCAACGTATCCTTTTTCAAGAGGGAGTTATGTTTGTCCGACGGTGGGGCAGAAAACGTGGTTTTTGGGTGCTGAAGCGGTGCCGATAGGCAATGTTTTCTTTGCGGGGGAACATTGTGGCGGCGATTTTGCAGGATTTATGAATGGGGCTGCGATGAGTGGGCGGGTTGCGGCGGAAGGGATTTTGGAAAAATTGGGTGCATGATTGGATGCACCTGTTAAAAAATAGATTCAGTCTAAATAAACCTTTTAAAAGATAGCTTGTTTCATAAGAAATGTGTATTTTTGCAGAAAATTTACGACAACTTTTAAGAAAGTATGGAAGCGAAAAAATTGATATATTTAGATAACAATGCCACAACACCGTGTGACCCGCGTGTTGTAGAAGCGATGTTACCTTATTTTACGACGCATTTTGGCAATTCAGCGAGTCGAAATCATCCTTTTGGCTGGGTTGCGGAGGAAGGTGTGGATTATGCCCGCGAACAAGTGGCTAAATTAATTGGGGCGGATTCCAAAGAAATTATTTTCACTTCGGGTGCGACGGAGGCGATTAACCTTGCTTTGAAAGGGGCTTTTGAGATGTACCGCAAGAAGGGCAATCATATTATTACTGCCAAAACGGAGCATAAAGCGGTGTTGGATACTTGCAAAAAGTTGGAAACGATGGGGGCGGAAGTCACTTATTTGGATGTAAAACCCGATGGTTTGATTGATTTGGCGCAATTGGAAGCGGCAATGACGAAAAAAACGATTTTGGTCAGCATCATGTGGGCGAATAATGAGACGGGGGTGATTCAACCGATGGCGGAAATCAGCAAGATTTGTGAAAAACATGGGGCGTTATTGATGTCGGATATTACGCAGGCGGCGGGTAAAGTGCCTGTCGATGTAAAAAAAATGGGGATTCATTTGGCGGCGTTCACGGCGCATAAAATGTATGGTCCGAAAGGCGTAGGTGCATTGTTTGTGAATCGCATCAAGCCGCGTGTGAAAGTGACTGCGCAAATGGACGGCGGCGGACATGAACGCGGGATGCGCAGTGGTACGATGAATGTGCCGGGCATTGTGGGTTTTGGCAAGGCGGCGGAATTGGCAAGCCTTGAAATGAGCCGTGATGCGGAAAGATTGAGTCAATTGCGGGATAAATTACAAGCAGCGTTTTGTGCGATGTTGGAAGAAGTGGTTGTGAACGGCAATCAAGAGCATCGGATGCCGCATGTAACGAATATTTCGTTCAAACATGTGGAAGGTGAAGGTTTGATGATGACTTTTAATCAAAAAATCGCACTTTCTTCGGGTTCTGCGTGTACTTCGGCGAGTTTGGAGCCTTCTTATGTGTTGGTCGCGCTGGGTTTGGGCGATGATTTGGCGCATTCGTCTTTGCGTTTTTCGCTTGGACGCTTCACGACGGAGGAAGATATTGACCAAACGATTGCAGCAGTAAGCGCGGGCGTGAATCACATGAGGGATTTAAGCCCCATTTGGGAAATGTATAAAGAAGGGATTGATTTGAATAATGTTCAATGGTCTGAGCATTAAGAATGATGAATGATGAATGATAAATGATGAATTTCATAAAAATTCATCATTTATCATTCATCATTCATCATTCTTTATCATTTTTTAATGCGTTAAATTTAAATAAAATGGCATATTCAGAAAAATTAATGGATCATTTCCACAATCCGCGCAATGTGGGAACTTTAGATAAAAGTAAAAAAACAGTTGGTACTGGTTTGGTCGGCGCGCCCGAATGTGGTGATGTGATGCGGCTTCAAATTGAGGTGGATGACGCGACGCAAACCATTGTGGATGCTAAATTTAAAACATTTGGTTGTGGTTCGGCGATTGCCTCGTCGTCTTTGGCAACGGAATGGTTGAAAGGCAAAAACATCCATGAAGCGATGGGCATTGATAACATGGCAATTGTGGAAGAATTGGCTTTGCCGCCTGTGAAAATCCACTGTTCGGTGTTGGCGGAAGATGCTATCAAAGCTGCGATTAAAGATTATCAGAAAAAAAATAATATCTAAATTGCAAACACATAGGGGCATAGGAGACATCTGTGAAGATTTGCTTGTTATACATTTTTTTTAATCTTATGTTTTCTATGACTTGTTTGTTCAAAAAATTGCGCCATGATATTTGTAGCGGAAAGCGCGAAAGCAAAAATTGCTGAAATTCGCCAAACCCAGCATTTAACAGCTGACCATTTTGTACGCGTGTCGGTGGTTAGCGGCGGTTGTTCGGGCTTGTCTTACAAGATGGATTTTGATAATCAAAGCCGTTTGAAAGACCAAGTGTTTCAACATAATGGCGTTAAAATCGTCACGGATTTGAAAAGTTTTCTGTATCTGTTCAATACAACATTGGAATTTTCAAGTGGTTTGGACGGCAAAGGCTTCGTTTTCAATAACCCAAATGCGGCTCGAACTTGTGGTTGTGGCGAGAGTTTTTCAGTATAAAATATTGATTATCAATCCATAGTAATTGGAACGCGGAGGACATCAGCTATTTTTGCTTTGGAAAATTACGATACGAATAGATGTACGGATTTCACGGATTTCACCGATTGGTACGGATTTTTTTTTGAACCTCAATGTCGGGTTTCCAGCAAAAAAAATAAAAAATCCGTACCAATCGGTGAAATCCGTAAAATCCGTACATCTATTTGTATCGTAATTTTTCAAAGCGAAATAGCTTATGTCATCCGCGTTTCAATTTGGGTCGAGCAAAACATTCAATTTGTTTATTTTTTAGGATTCATTTTTTATGATAAATCAATATTTTAACGCAGACAATACTTTGAATTGGGATTATCTCCATGAACAATCTTGGATTCAAGACATGGAAAATTGTCCACAAGAACCCGATTGGCATGGAGAAGGGAATGTTTTAATTCATACGAAATTGGTTATCAATGAATTACAAAAACTGCCCACTTTTTTGAAATTGTCGTTGGAACATCAAAAAATATTGCTTTTGGCTGCGTTGTTTCACGATATTGGCAAACCTGCAACGACTTGTGTGGAGGATGGACGCATTTCCGCGCCAAAACATGCCAAAGTCGGCGAAAAAATGACTCGAAAGTTGCTTTGGGATATGGAAATGACCGTTCGAGAGCAGATTTGTGCTTTGGTGCGGTTACACGGTGTGCCTTTGTGGAGTTTGGAAAAAGAAAATCCAAATGCGACAGTAATTGAAGCGAGTTGCCGCGTGTCGAATGAATGGACTTGGATGCTTTCTAATGCGGATGTTTTAGGGCGCATCTGCATTGACCAAAAGGATTTATTGGAACGATTGGAATATTTTAAAGAATTATGTTTGGAAAATGAGTGTTTTTATGAAACAAAAAAATTTTTTAATGCGCATAGCCGTTTTAAATTTTTCTATGAGCGACAAGAATATCCACAATATATATTTGATGATACGGGTTTTGAAATTATTTTAATGTGCGGAATTGCGGGCAGTGGTAAAGATACTTATATTAAAAATTTGAATTTGCCAGTCATTAGTTTGGATGATTTGCGTCAAGAAATGGGCGTTGTGTTTGGCGACACGAAAGGACAAGGGCATGTCATTCAAAGGGCTTATGAATTGGGTAAACAGTATTGTGCGAAAAAACAAAATTTTATTTGGAATGCGATGAGTTTGACAGCAGATTTGCGAATGAAATTGATTCGAAAATTTTATGTTTATCGACCGAAATATAAAATTATTTATATTGAGACGCGGATGGAAAATATTATGGAACGCCGAAATGCCGAAATTCCAGAAAAACACCTTTGGAATATGCAGGAATCGTTGGAATTTCCAATGATGACGGAGGTGCATGAGGTGATTTACCACCGTTCGAATTAGGATTAAATAGGATTTTTTTGGGATTAAATAGGATTGATTTTTGGGATTTTAGGGATTAGTAATCATTTAAAATCCCAAAAATTCTAAAAATCAATCCTATTTAATCCCAAAAAAATCCCATTTAATCCTAATTCCAACTGTCCTAATCTATTTTGACAGGCTCGTACTTCATCGACAAACTCGCTCGCGCTTTCTCAACCGCTTCTTGATATGCTGCCCAATCTTTTGCAAAAAACAAATTCACGCGCTCCAAAATTGGACGGGCTTTTTGTCGCACCGCTTCCACCGCATACAACGCATTTTGCGTCGGTTTCCCTTGCGCAGAACCCAAATATTGCACTGGTTCAAACAACATATTGCCCAAAACACTCGGATTTCGACTAATACCCTTCACCTCTTTGGGTTCCAGAAACAATTTCATCAACAGCCCAATACTATCGCGCATCCCTTTTCCCTGTTTTGCCATCGCCGTTTTGACCGAATCGGGCGCGTTACCCATAACCATTTCAGCATTGCCCACCCATTTATCCGCTTCTTTAAGCGCGTTCCACGATTTTGTGATTTTTTCAACCATCTTCATATAATCATTTTGTGCATTTATTTTTGCTTGAATATCAACGAGAGAATAGTCAGAACGCGGGTCTAATTTGACGGTAATCCAAGTCGAATCTTTTTCTTTGCCAAAACTGCCAATCACTTTATACCGTCCGGGCAAAACCCCAGGAGCATTTGGTTCTTCGTCTTTTTTCGGTTCGTCGTAAGTTGGAAAGTGAACGCCTTTCCGATTCAAACCCCACCGAATTCGATTCATATTACTATCCAAAGTCATACGCATCGTCCGAATGGTATCGCCCGTTTCCGACACAAATTGTAATTTTAACTTTTCATCTTTCTTGTAACTGCCATTCCAAATCGAAAACATTGCTTGTGGCGATTTATTTTGACCTTCATAAATCGCTTCTGCATTAAAACGTTCGCCATCCGTCGAACGCATCGTCACTTGATAAGCCTCCGCAGGTTCAAATATTTTAAATTTTGTATTCAAAATATTTCCTTTTGAGCGCGTTATCGCGCGCAAAGGGCGAATATCGTCCAAAATCCAAAGCGCACGACCAAAAGTGGCAATCACCAAATCGCCATCTCGTGGATGAATTTTCATATCCGCAACAGGCACCGATGGAAAATCTGAATTCCATTTCGTCCAATCTTTGCCATGATTGATGCTCACATACAAGCCATAATCCGTCCCCAAAAATAACAAATCAGGCTCCACCAAATCTTGAACAATGCTCAAACAAAAACCATTCACTTGCCGTTCATCCACGATGCGTGTCCACGTTTTTCCAAAATCACTTGTATGATAAGTGTATGGTTTCCAATCATTTAGCCGATATTGATTCACAATCACAAACGCTTCACCCGCTTGATGCGCCGAAACTTCAATTTGTGGAATCCAAGCATTTTTCGGACACGCAGGCAAAGCAGTCGTCATATTCGTCCAAGTTTTGCCGCCATCCCGCGTCAATTGCAAATTACCATCATCCGTTCCAACCCAAATCACATTCGCATCTTTCGGCGAAGGCGCAATCGCCAATATCGTACAATGATTTTCTGCATTCGTCGCGTCCAACGTCAAACCGCCACTGCGTTCAGGATGCTGTTTCGCCGTATCATTGGTCGTCAAATCGGGCGAAATGATTTCCCAAGTCTGACCATAATCCGAACTTTTATGGATATATTGAGAACCGTAATATATAACTGCATCATTTAAAGGGTCTTGTGCCAAACCTGCATTCCAATTGTAGCGCAATTTCTCTCCCTTCGGATGCGCAGGACGAATCAATTGACTCGCGCCCGTTTTTCTATCCACATAGGAAAGATAGCCACCTTGCGACATCGCAAACAAATATCGAGGATTATCCCGACGCGGCATCGCATCAAAACCGTCGCAAGGTGGCT
>JBDKKX010000098.1:0-12560 GCA_039795795.1 Bacteroidota bacterium
ATCTGTGAAAATCTCGTTGAATCTGTTCAATCTGTGCCGAAAAGTATTTTTGTCCCGTACTGAGATTGAAATCCTAAAAATCCCAAAAAATCAATCCCATTTAATCCCAAAAAAATCCCATTTAATCCTAATTCCAGCGCGCCACAATTAAAATTACTTAACAGTAATTGTATATTTAATGCGCCCTTTTTCTTTTTTATATTTGTATATTTGTTCAATGATTAAAGGCGTACTCGTTAGAGCCGAAACCTTCACTACATTGTGTTGCGCGCCCATATTATCGGATGCTTTTTTCTTCGTGCCATCATCCTTATTCGTATTGCTTTCGTACAAATGTCCATCCAAATTCAGCGTCAGTTTGCTGCCTGTTATAGCGGGCACATTGTAAGTCAATGTTTTAAGGTTACGCACTTCGCCTTGACGCAGGTAGAACGGATCTTTTTCAGGTTGATCCATGAACGCGACTGGAGCTTGAACTACCTTCGCTCCACTTTTGACTTGAAGCGCGGCTTTACCAAAAAATTCTAAGGTATTGCCACTATTGCCCGTGTTATCATCGCCGTTATCCTCGTTGATGAGTTCTGCGGCAATGGAAATGGTGGCAGCGGCTCTGGTTTCTAAGGTGTTGGAGGCAGTTTCGTTGTCCAGTTCTTGTGAAATGGGGGTTGTAGCAGACTCTTTTTGGCAAGCAACAAGGGAAAATAAGCTCCAAATGGTCAATGCTTTAAAACTGTTTTTCATTAAATGGTTCATAAGCTAAAAATGATTTATTAAAAAAAATAATACTTTTGAATTTGGATTCAATGGGATTTTCTGGGATTAAATAAGATTGATTTTTGGGATTTCAATTTTACAAAAATCTAAAAAATCCAAAAAATCAATCTTATTTAATCCCAAAAAAATCTTATTTAATCCGAATTCCAACGCTATCGAACTAAAACCAATCCTGCCCAATAATAGGGTGGATATTTTAACTTCATTTGATTTTGCGCTCGTGTAAATGCTTGTCGAATTGGCTGTTTGTTCAACAAATTTTCATAAAAATACGTCATAAATACGGTCGTTTGTGCATCTGGAATTTGCCACAAGCTGACCACTAAATACGACACACCTGCCATTTTAAAAGCACGTTGTAAGCCATAAACGCCTTCTGTCCCGCGCACATCGCCCAAACCTGTTTCACACGCGGACAATACAACTAATTGAATACCATTAAGTTGCATATTAGAAATTTCATACGCAGTCAAAATCCCATCTTCTGGAAGATTGGAATTTTGCTTCCCTGTCCATGCGGGATTCGCGCCCGCCAAGACCAAACCCGACCGAATTAAAGGATGTTCGGCGGTTCGGAAAGCCATTTTTAGGGGTTCATTTTCCTGGGGTTGGGGCGCGGGAAAGCTAAATCCATGCGTCGCCAAATGCAGAATCGTCGGCACTTCCAATTGCTGTCCCAATCGTTTAAAATGCGTTTCGGATGCGGCTTGTTGATTCAGTGCCTGTACGGGAATGTGCTGTTTTTGAAACAATTGGCTTAAAATGTCAATTTCTTTTTGCGTTCCTTTGAGGTATGCCCAAGCCCGATTTGTTGTACCGCGCGCTTGAATCAGTTCTTGAAATGCTTCGGTTTGAGGGGCTTGCTCGGTTTCGGTCGCGCCGCGAGTGGGGCTGACATCCGCAAGCCCGTCTGCATCGTACTGAATCCCACCATATAATAAGGCGGATTGAATCGCAAAAGTCGGTTCATGGGCTTCAAAAAGGAGCTCGCCTGTACTCAAACACCGATGCAAAGGATGTACATCGCTCAAAAAAGTGGAATCATTCACCATCAACGCATCAAATGCCACTTGATTCAATAAGCCCGATGGCGTATAATAAATCGTTTGACCCGATTCCAAATGGGGCAATAAAGGTTTCCAAATCAAATCGTACAATTGATTTGCAGGTGCAATCCCATTCAACGGCGCGTTTGGGCTGCCGCGATTTGCGTATAAATCGGTGATTTTAACCGCGTTGCCTAATATTTTTTTCAAGGCGCGTTCTTCAAACAAAAAGACTAATTCGGGAAAAACTTGATTGGGTTTCAAAATCAACGCGGCATAAAAGGTGGTATCGCCTTTCACATATTTGTAATCCATGAATTCAATGGCAATTGCCTGTTTGGGCAAGGCTTTTTGAACCATCGAATAAGTGGTATTTTGAAACGTTTTTTGTAATTCGGGCAATTTTAGCACTAATTGTTGCTCTATTTGATTCAATTGTTGCTCCAAATGCTCTTTTGTCATCCCTTTTTCGGAATCCAACGTGCTGTATAAAGCACCTAATTGTTTTTTCAGCGACACCCGCGCTTGGTACAAACGCTGTACACTTGTATCTGAGTTTTTCGCCGCACTTTCTTGCAATTGCTTTGTGCCTTTCAGCACAACGCCGCGTGTAGCAAGCAAGGCATCATATAATAATTGTTGCGTATGCGCATCTGCTCGACCGTATTTTTGGAGCGTTTCCAAAACCAACCGAAATGATTGTGCTAAATAATTTTTTAAATAGATTTCTTTATCCTGTTCGCTCAAAAATTCAAATTGATGAACAACTTTTTCATTATTGGCGGTCAGAATGTCTTGTGCAAGGCGAATGCCGTCTTCCAATCGGTTGTCCAGCAAATTCAATTTGAGTAAAACGCGTTGTCCAATCAAAATATGCGCTTCGCCTTTCCCATACAATTGGGGCAACATTTGGACGCTTTTCGCTTTATGTTCAATGGCTTTGGGCAAATTTCCCATTTTTTCATACACGGCGGACAAATTGCCGCGCCAAAATTCGATACTTTCAGAAGTTTGTGTCGGCGTTTTGGCTAAAATCGCTTCCAAAATGGGGATAATTTGTTTCACTGTATCCCATTTTTGGAGTTCCGCGCCGTACATCGCAACATGACTCAACGCGCTTTTGTATAAATTGTGTTCCTTCCCACGAGTTGTCGCAAGCAAGGGCAATGCTTTTGCTGCCGCCGAATATGCTTCTTCAAATAGCCCTGAACTGCCTAATGAATAGGCATAATTGTCCAACGCGCCCGAATATTCTTTGGTTTCATGGACAGCCGCGTAGTAATCACAGACTTTTTTCCAAGCCTCAATACTCTTAGCCGAAAGGTGCATATCCGTATAAATATGCGCTAAATATTTGAAAAGTTTATAATAAGCGGCACTGTCAGCGCAAAAAGGCAGATTTTGTTCCACCAATTCAATGGCTTGTTTGTAATTGCCTAATTTTTGTTGGTTTTGCGCGAGCAAAATGTTGATTTCCAATGCGCGAAAAGACAATGGTTTGCGACCGCCTGCAAAATTTAATGCTTTTTGGGCTAAAGCTATGGCAGTTGTACGGTCCCAACTTTGACACATAGATGCGTTTGAGACATAGAAATCACACAAATAGCTGAAAAATTGGGGATTTTGCGTGGATTCCAAGCGTTCAATGGCTTGTTGATTGACTTGGATGGCGGCTTTAAAATCTTTTTTTTTCTGAAAAAGGTTGCCTTTCAACGTGTACCATTGTGCGAAAGCCAGTGTATCCGTCGGATGATTTTGCATCCAAGCCCAACCGATGGAAAAAAGAGAATCGGCTTTTGGAATTTGTTGATTCAGCAAAAAGCCTGTGGCGTAATGATATAAACTTGCATAATAATTGGAATGTGTTTTTGAATAATTTTTTTCTGCAAATGCCATCCATTTTTGGCTCGTCAAAAAATATAGATTGGATGCGACGGGAATCGTATCCAATTGCAGCATCCCTTGTTGCCATTGCGCATCCACTGCGTCCGTTTGTGCGGAGGAGGGCATGCTTGGCAGCAAAAGCATAAAGCATATAATATTTTTTAACAATTTGGTTTTCATAGGCTTGTTTTGTGTAAAATCGGTAACAAATCTATGCCCAATTTTTGTAATAAGCAACTTTTAAATCGTTTTTTTTGGCAATTTATAACATTTTTTTTAAACAAATAAATTAAAAATCAATGTTTTATGTATTAAAAATATTTTTAAGTTAATTGTGATACGAATGGATGTACGGATTTCACTGATGGGTGCGGATTTTTTTTATTTTTTGCTTGGATTTCGAGCAGGAATTCCAAAAAAAATCCGCACGAATCGGGATGTTTCATTTTTAGGTTCCACTTTGGAATCCATTGGGATACGAATGGATGTACGGATTTCACGGATTTCACCGATTGGTACGGATTTTTTTTGTTTTTTTGCTTGGGTTTCGAGCAGGAATTCCCAAAAAATCCGTACGAATCGGTGAAATCCGTGAAATCCGTACATCTGTTCGTATCCCCATTTGTAACCTACTTTTCGCACGGAATGAAACATCCCCACGAATCGGTGAAATCCGTAAAATCCGTACATCCATTCGTACCGCAATTTGTAACCGAATTCAGAATTTTAACTACCTTTGCCCCTTCAAATAAAATTATTGTAATATGTTTGAGCAAACTTTTAAAAATATTGACGATATCCTGCACAAAGATGCGGGTTGCAGCAGTGAATTGGATTATGTCGAGCAGACTTCTTGGATTCTTTTCCTCAAATATCTCGACGACCTCGAAAAGGATAAAGTGGATGCTGCCGAACTTTCCGATAAGCCGTATTTGCCTTTTTTCCTGCCTGAGTTTCAATGGAGTTCGTGGGCTGCGCCGAAATTGCCTGATGGGAAACGGGATTATAAGGCGTTGGATGGCGATGATTTAACGGATTTCGTTAATAATCAACTCTTTCCGTATTTGAAAAAGTTTAAATCGGAAAGTCCTAATACGATTGAGTATAAAATTGGGGAGATTTTTAGCGAAATTAAAAATCGGATTCAAAGTGGTTACACGTTGCGCGAAGTCATTCATCGGATTGACGAGTTGCGGTTCCGGACTTATGCCGAAAAACATGAAATGAGTCATCTCTACGAGGACAAAATCAAAAATATGGGCAATGCGGGGCGCAATGGCGGGGAATATTATACGCCGCGACCGTTGATTACGACGATTGTGAAAGTCGTCGCGCCCAAAATTGGCGATAAAATTTATGATGGCGCGGCGGGCAGTGCGGGTTTTTTGTGTGAAGCTTTTCGTTATCTCAGCGAAGGCAAAACTTTGACGACCCGCGAAGCGGAGATTTTACAAAAAAGGTCGTTTTTTGGCAAAGAAAAAAAATCGTTGGCGTACATTATCGGCACCATGAATTTGATTTTGCACGGGGTGGAAGCTCCTAACATTGTACACACGAACACTTTGGCGGAAAATCTTTCGGATATTCAGGAAAAAGACCGTTTTGAGGTCGTGTTGGCGAATCCGCCTTTTGGCGGGAAGGAACGGGCGGAAGTCCAACAAAATTTCGACATTAAAACGGGCGAAACGGCTTCTCTTTTTTTGCAGCATTTTATCAAAATCCTTAAAAACGGTGGCAAAGCGGGCATCGTGATTAAAAATACGTTTCTCAGCAATACCGATAATGCTTCCGTCGCGTTGCGCAAACTCCTTTTACAAGATTGTAATTTGCATTCTGTTTTGGATTTGCCGAGTGGTACGTTTACGGGCGCGGGGGTCAAAACGGTGGTTTTGTTTTTTCAAAAAGGGATTCCGACGGATAAAATTTGGTTTTATCAACTCAATCTGGATAGAAATTTGGGTAAAACCAACGCGCTGAATGAAAAGGATTTGGCGGAGTTTGTCGAACTCCAAAAAACCAAAGCCGATAGTCCGAATTCGTGGTCGCTCCGCGTCGCGGACATTGACCCGAACACTTGCGACCTTAGTGCCAAAAATCCGCATCAAAAAGAAGTTGCCGTTTCGCGCACCCCGTCGCAGATTCTCCACGAAATCAAAGCACTCGATGAACAAAGTGCGGATATTTTAAATTCTATTTTTGAACTATTATGAGCAATAATGATATTTTGAACCTGCCAAAAGGGTGGGAAATGAAAAAATTGGGCGATATTTGTCAATTTGTTCGCGGACCATTTGGTGGCAGTTTAAAAAAAGATAGTTTCAAATCTGAAGGTTATGCTGTTTATGAGCAACAACATGCAATTTATGACCAATTCGATGAGATTAGATATTTTATTGATGAAGATAAATTCAATGAAATGAAACGATTTGAATTAAAGCAAGGCGATTTGATTATGAGTTGTTCGGGTACAATGGGTAAAGTTGCAATTGCTCCCGAAAGCATAAAAAAAGGAATTATCAATCAAGCATTATTAAAACTCAGTCCATCTAAAAAAATAATGGTTGATTTTTTGAAATTATGGATACAATCAGAAAGTTTCCAATCTGGCTTAAAAGAATATTCTGGAGGTGCCGCTATTCAAAATGTAGCATCAGTTGCTATTTTAAAACAAATTGAAATTCCCTTGCCGCCACTCGCCGAGCAACAACGCATTGTTTCGATTTTAGACGCATCGTTTGCGGTGATAGCGCAGGCAAAAGCCCATGCCGAACAAAATCTTAATAACGTAAAAGAATTGTTTGAAAATTATTTGCAAAGTGTTTTTGAAAATAAAGGGGCAGATTGGGAAACTAAGATGCTTAAAGAAATTGGGATTGCACAAACAGGAACCACTCCCAAAACAGCAGACAAAGAAAACTATGGTAATTTTATTTCATTTATAAAACCCTCTGATATTGATATTATGGGTAATGGAGAAATTCGATATGATAATGAAGGGTTGAGTGAGCAAGGATTAAAGACTGGTAGAAAAATGTTAAAAGGTTCCATTTTAATGGTCTGTATTGGTGCAACGATTGGAAAAGTTGGTTTTGCAGATAGGACTGTTTCTTGTAACCAGCAAATCAATTCATTAACAGTCCATGAAAAATTTTATCCTAAATTTATTTATTATGCATTACGAACAGAATCTTTTTTCCAGCAAGTAATTATGAATGCCGCACAAGCAACTTTACCAATTATCAATAAAGGAAAATGGGAAGCACTGAAAATAAGTTTCCCCAAATCAAAAACTGAACAACAAACCATCGTTGCCAAACTCGACGCGCTGTCCGCCGCGACGGAAAAATTAACGAGCGTTTACCGCGCGAAAGTAGCAGCGTTAGGCGATTTGAAAAAAGCGGTGTTGGAAAAAGCGTTTAGCGGGGGTTTGAAATAGGCAGCAAGGGATTTGAAGCATGAAAAGGATATTTTTTTGTCTGTAAGAAAAAAATATCCTTTTTATCCTTCAAATCCGTAGCCTCCGAATTCAAAACTTAATTTTAAGAAAAAGCTACCTTTTTTAAAAAAACCATATCTTTGCATTGGAGTCGTCCAATCACCATAAAGCAAATCAGATGCAAGCCATTGAATTTGAAGCAATTATATTAAACGGGCAAATTCGGATTCCCTTACAGTATCCGAATTTAGAGCAGGTAAAGGCAAAAGTCATCGTGCTTTACACCGCCGCGCCTGCACAAGGCAACTATAACAAACAATCGCTTTTATTGTCGTTAGAGAAAGCAGCACAAAAAGGCGTATTTCAACACATTCCAAATGCCGTAAAATGGCAACAACAATTACGCAATGAGTGGGAATAAAGGATTATTAGACAGCAATGTGATTATTGATGCCTCAAAAGGCATTATTTCAACAGGCGATTTGATAAATCAATATGATTATTTGTACACGTCTATCATTAGTTATGTCGAAACGTTAGGTTATCGTTTTGAAGACGCGGAGGAGAAAGAACTCGTTTTGCAGATATTGAGTCATGTCGAAATTGTGGATTTGAATCAACAAATCGCAGATATTGCGATAGAGTACCGTCAACGCAGAAAAATTAAATTACCTGATGCCTTAGTTTTGGCTACCGCAAAATATATTGAAGCGGTTTTATTGACTAGTGATGTGGCGGATTTTAAAAATGTGGATAATTCGGTTCGGATTGTCGTCCCTCCTAAAAAAAGATAGCCATCGGAAAAAGCGTTTAGCGGGGGTTTGAAATAGGATGCAAGAGATTTGAAGGATAAAAAGGATATTTTTTTGTCTGTAAGAAAAAAAATATCCTTTTTATCCTTCAAATCCGTAGCCTCCGAATTCAAAAAGCATTGCAAGCACGATGATAAGCTGTAAAAAAGTAGCAATTGGATTAAAAAAACCTTATTTTTGCCTTAAAATCAATCAAATCTTTGTGCAGTCTTACTAAAAATAAAAAAAAAGATATTATGGTAACAAATCTCGCCGCCAAAAAATTGGCAATGATTGCCTTTATCATGGAGATGGAACAAGAAGAGGTCGTGTTAGCAATGGAAACCTTTATTCAACAGTTCCAAAAACCAAAACGATTGAAAGTAAAGCGGGTTTCTGCAAAAGACCTTGCATTGTTTAGTCGCCCGACGACAACCGACATTACGGTAGAGTCCATCGTGCAACAACAGGCAAAACCACCGTTAGATGCCGCAAAAATAGATGCTATCATTCGGAAAATGGCAATTACAGAGCCCGTCGAACTCCTCTTATCTCAATTAAAACCTTAAAAATGGATTATCTATTAGATACAAACATACTAATTCACCTTATCCGTGTTAGGGATTCCACTAATGACAACCGATAATGACTTTACACATTTAGACGGTGTGTTTTTAAATTTAATCAAAGTTTAAAAAGCTCGAAGTGCTCTTCAAAGCATTTAGCGGGGTTTTGAAATAGGCAGCAAGGGATTTGAAGGATGAAAAGGATATTTTGGCTCATCCGTACTTTTGGTGGAAGGGAAGAATTTCATTAAAATAAAAAGCTCAACTTGCGGCAAGTTTGAAACTTGCCGCAAGTTAAAAGTTAAAAAATTGAAAATCAATCTTTTAGATATTCTTAAATCGCTTAACTTGCGTCAAGTTTCAAACTCTATCCACTACCCACAGAATAAAATTACGGTTTCTTTTTCAAAAGTTCGGGAAAATTTTCAATTTTCCCGAACTTCGAGCGAGACCTTTTAAAGTTTTTTTCGTTTTTTTTCAAAAACAGGCAGAATTCTTTGGAAAGAACCTGCCTAAGTTCGGGAAAATTGAAAATTTTCCCGAACTTTTTAAGAATTTTCCCGAACTTTTTGAAAAGAAACCGTAATTTTATTCTGTGGGTAATGGATAGAGTTTCAAACTTGACGCAAGTTGGATTTCGATTTCCACCAAAAGTACGGATGAACCGATATTTTTTTGTCTGTAAGAAAAAAATATCCTTTTTCCTTTTCAATAAACGCAAAAAAGTCGTAACTTGCCTCCCGAACAACTCAATTTATTCAAATCGCAATTGACAATTATGAACGAAGCGGAAACAAGAGCCGAACGCATTGACCCTGCTTTAAAACAAGCGGGTTGGGGTGTGATGGCGGATTCCAAAATCTTGCGCGAATATCCTATCACTGCAGGTAAACTTCAATCTTCGGGCGGCAGGTCTAAAAAATGGATTGCCGATTACATTTTGGTTTATAAAGGCATTAAATTAGCGGTCGTGGAGGCGAAAAGCGATGATTTAGCCGCCAGCGAAGGCGTTGCACAAGCTAAATTATATGCGGAAAAACTTAAATTAGAGACTACTTATGCGACGAATGGCAAGGCAATTTATCAAATTTGTATGAAAACGGGGGCAGAAGGCGAAGTCCACCGCTACCTTTCGCCCGACGAACTTTGGCAAAAAACCTTTCCTGACCCCAATGATTGGCGTGAAAAATGGGCAAATATTCCGTTTGAAACCAAAAGCGGGACTTGGACATTGCGCTATTATCAAGAAATCGCGGTGCAAAAAACACTCGAAGCCCTTGCAAATCATCAAAATCGGTTGTTATTGACCCTCGCCACAGGCACGGGCAAAACGGCAATTGCTTTTCAAATCGCATGGAAATTGTTTCAAACCCGTTGGAATTTGAACCGAGATGGGAAACGCAGACCACGAATATTGTTTCTCGCGGATAGAAATATTTTGGCAGACCAAGCGTATAACTCCTTTTCAGCATTTCCAGAAGACGCATTAGTGCGGATTAGTCCGAAGGAAATCGCTAAAAAAGGGGCAGTGCCGACCAATGGAAGCATTTTTTTTACGATTTTTCAAACTTTTATGAGTGGAACGGATGCCGAAGGCAATCCAACGCCTTCTTTTGGGGCGTATCCACCCGATTATTTCGATTTCATCATCGTGGATGAATGTCATCGCGGCGGCGCGAAAGAAGAGGGTAATTGGCGAGCGATTTTAGAATATTTTTCGGCAGCTGTGCAATTAGGCTTGACCGCGACCCCGAAACGAACCGATAATGTGGATACTTATCAATATTTTGGCGAACCGATTTATATTTATTCGTTGCGCGAAGGGATAGAAAATGGTTTTTTAACCCCGTTCAAAGTCAAAAAAATTCAGACCACTTTAGACGATTATGTTTACACCCAGGACGATTTTATCTTAGAAGGCGAAATTAAATTGGGTAAAAAGTATGTAGAATCGGATTTTAATCGGCAAATCGAAATCAAAGCGCGAGAAGCCCACCGCGTAAAATGGTTTATGGACGATGCGCATCCTGCGGATAAAACCATTATTTTTTGTGCGACGCAGGAACATGCCGCTTTGATTCGGGATTTGGTGAATCAATACAAGCAAAATCCGAATCCGAATTATTGCGTTCGAGTCACGGCAGCGGATGGCGACATCGGAGAACAATTTTTGCGCACTTTCCAAGATAATGACAAAAATATACCTACGATTTTAACGACTTCACAAAAATTGTCCACTGGCGTAGATGCGCGGAACATTCGGAATATTGTTTTGCTGCGTCCCGTAAACTCAATGATAGAATTTAAACAAATTGTTGGTCGTGGAACGCGCTTGTTTGATGGCAAAACGTTTTTTACCGTATATGATTTTGTGCAAGCACACGCTCATTTCGAGGACACGGAATGGGATGGCGAACCGTTACCGCCCGAAAACGAAGGTTGGAAAGAACCCGAAATGCCTTATCAAAAAACAGAAATCCAAAATTCAGAAGATGCTACTGAAAAAAACAAGAAAATTAAAATAAAATTGCGCGATGGCAAAGAACGCGAAATACAATCCATAGTGTCGACGCTATTTTGGAGTGCGGACGGTAAACCTTTATCCGCAGAAGCCTTTTTAAATCAATTGTTGGGCGAATTGCCAAATCATTTCAAAAGCGAAACCGAATTGCGCCAATTGTGGAGTCATCCGACGACGCGGCGGGCTTTATTGGATAGATTAGAATACGCAGGTTTTGGCAAAAATGAATTGATTGTTTTACAACAACTTATAAATGCAGAAAAAAGTGATTTATATGACGTATTGGAATACGTTTTTAACGGAGTGCCTAAATTTATCACGCGGGCAGAACGCGTCGCCTTTGCGCAACCGCAACTTTTATCGTTGCTCAACCCCGAACAACAAATTTTTATAGATTTTGTGTTGCGTCAATACATCGAAACAGGGGTGGACGAATTGGAACAAACTCAATTACCGATTTTATTGAAAAATAAATATCAATCCGTGCCCGACGCAGTTAAAATCTTGGGGAATGTGGCGCAAATCCGAACAATCTTTGTAGCCATGCAAGCCTATTTGTATGCTGAAGTAATTTAAATGAATATGAATAAGAAAAATAATAACTTGCGTCCAGTTTGCAACTTGACGCAAGTTGTGTGCATTTTTTGAAAAAAAATTCAAAAAAAAATTGAATATTTTTTGAATTTTTACAAAAACTATCACCTTTGCAGCGTATTTTTAACTTATTATTTCATATAATATAATATAACATTATGGAAAACAGTCAACCATTACTCCCAAACAAGGTGTATCATCTTTTCACACATGCTGTTGATAAAACAAATTTGTTTTTTCGAGAAAGAAACTATCATTACATGCTGAAAAAATGGCAAGAACATTCCAAAGGTAAGTTTAATACTTATGCTTATTGCTTCATGCCAAATCATATTCATCTTTGCGTTCAAACGCTTGAATTTGAAAGCGCGAAACCTAAACCTATAAAAACGACACATCACAGTAAAGTGGTAAACAATTTTCTTAGTGCTTATGTACAAGCAGTCAATAAACAAGAAAATCGAAAAGGAGCTTTAGTGAGAAGCCGATTTGGACGGCTTGAAGTGAATAATTGCGAATATTTTCGAGATTTAATTTGTTATATCCATCATAATCCAATACATCATTTTGAAATGTATGATTACGATACATGGGCTCACACTTCTTATCACGATTTTTTAAATTTAAAAAATACAATTCAAGAACCAGAACCGTTTTTAAGAAGTGATATTGTATTAAGACAATTTAAAAATGAATTTAATGAGTATCATCAAAATTATAAAGCCAAGAAGAAGTATCTGTCTTATCAGGCAAAAATACAAGAAATTTTTACGAAGTTGTAATAAAATTATGCAAATAACTTTTAATACAAAACTAACTTGCGTCAAGTTTGCAACTTGACGCAAGTTTTGTATTAAAAAAAACTAACTTGCGTCAAGTTTGCAACTTGACGCAAGTTTTGTATTAAAAAAAACTAACTTGCGTCAAGTTTGCAACTTGACGCAAGTT
>JBDKKX010000099.1:0-12433 GCA_039795795.1 Bacteroidota bacterium
ACAAACTGCCCATAAAAAAGGGCAAACTTTGAAAGAAACGGCGATTCAATTGGGTTATTTGACGGCAGAACAATTTGATGAATGGGTGCGTCCTGAAAATATGGTTGGTGAAATTAATATTTAAATGGTGCGATACGTTGGAATTTGGATTAAATAAGATTTTTTTGGGATTAAATAGGATTGATTTTTAGGATTTTTTAAGATTAGTGGTATTCAAATCCAATAAATCCTAAAAATCAATCCTATTTAATCCCTTAGTACGTGACAAAAAAGCTTTTCATCACAGATTGAACAGATTCAACGAGATTTGCACAGATTTTTTTTGATTTTAAGCGTTGAAAATCAAAAAAAATCTGTGCAAATCTCGTTGAATCTGTTCAATCTGTGTCGAAAAGTATTTTTGTCACGTACTGAGATTTAATCCCAAAAAAATCTTATTTAATCCAAATTCCAGCGTCTGTATCATTCGTTATTCCACAATAAAAGCAACCGATTCTGAAATACAAGCAGGTTTTGAAACGCCCTCAATTTCAATAATCTGGTCAAAAGTAACAATATGCCCTCTACTGCTACTATCGACTTTTTTCACCATCATTTTCAATCGAATCTGCTGCCCCGACAAAACGGGCGAAATAAAACGCACCTTATTATAACCATAATTGACCAATAATTTGGCAGCCTCGATTTTCAACAATTGATAGGTGAATTGTGGCAACATCGAAAGCGACAACAAACCATGTGCAACCGTTCGACCAAAAGGAGATTCCGTTTTAGCCCGTTCCACATCCAAATGAATCCATTGAAAATCAAAAGTTGCTGCCGCAAATTGATTAATAACCTCCTGCGAAACGGTTAACCATGCACTTGTGCCAATTGTTTTGCCTTCAAATAATTTAAGCGTTGCTACATTTTTAACCGTTAAACAACCTTTTTCGTCATATTTGAAATTTTGTGCTGGCTTTTCTACAATTTCAGGAATATCATTTGGCACATTAGCTTCAACTTGGGTAGCCCAATACGCATCCGTCACCACAACCGCTTTGCCAATCACTTTGCGATGCATCAAATCCCATAATGCTTCGGGCGTTTCAGATAAGGCATATTGTTTATAAATATGTGGTTTTAACGCGCCTTTTTTCAAAAAACTTGCAATTTCTTGAAGATTTTTAACATTTTTAGCAGGTTCTTTCTCCGAAAAACGCCCCCAAAACACGCCAACAATCGAACATCCTTTCAATAAAGGCAAATTGGCAGGCAATTTTGGAATTTCACCCGACGCAAAACCAATTACCAAATAACGCCCATTCCAAGCCATCGACCGAACCGCCGTTTCCGCAAAATCGCCGCCCACAGGGTCATAAACCACATCAACCCCATTGTTTTGAGTCAATTCCTTGATACGTTCTCGCAAATTTTCATTGGAATAATTAATGGTAAAATCAGCCCCTTTTTCCTTGCAAACCCTCAATTTTTCATCCGAAGAAGCCGCCGCAATCACCGTCGCGCCCATCAATTTCCCCAATTCAACCGCAGCCAAACCCACACCGCCGCCCGCGCCTAAAACCAATAAAGTTTCGCCTTTTTGCAAAACGGCTCTATCTTTCAACGCATGATAGGACGTGCCATAATTATACATCACTGAAGCGGCTGTAACAAAATCCATTTTATAAGGGATTGGAAAACAACGCTTTGCATCTAATAACAATTCTTCTGCATAGCCGCCCCAACCCGCAAGAGCAAAAACAGGGTCTCCAATTTTAAAATGTTTCACGCCTTCGCCCACTGCTTTCACAATGCCCGCCACTTCCCCACCTGGCGAAAAAGGCAAAGTAGGTTTAAATTGATACAAATTTTGAATAATCAACGTATCTGGAAATGTCACCCCACAAGCCATCACTTGAATCAATACTTTCCCTTCCGTTACGGAAGGCGATTCCATCTCTTCAAAGACCAAACCATCTGGTTTTCCATATTTTCTACAAAGAATTGCTTTCATATTTTAGAATTTTAGAATTGATAAACAATTGAATTACAGTGCATCCCTGCACCCACAGATGCCATAACAACCAATTGCCCTTTTTTGATTTGAAAATCGCCTAATTGTCCTTGCTGAATCAAATCCAACATCGTCGGAATCGTCGCAACAGAAGTGTTGCCTAAAAATTCAATCGTCGTCGGCACTTTTCCATCAAAATTGTAGGTTTTATTGCCATACAAAATGGCAATATTTTGAGCAATCGCGGATAACATTTTGCCATTCGCTTGATGAAATAAAAACATATCTACATCCTCCAAAGATTTTCCTGCCTTATCCAACGATTTTTTTATCACTTTCGGCACCCAAGTCGTTGCATATTTATAAACATCCCGCCCATTCATTTTGACAAATCCACTACCCGCCAAATCCTCCGAGTAAGATGCGCCTTGATAAATACAAGTCACATCCGCTTGCGCATGCGAAAAAGTCGCATACGATAAAATACCAGTATTTCCATCCGTGCTTTTCGAGACAACACAAGCACCACAACCATCGGCAAAAATCATCGAATCTAAATCATGGGGGTCAAGCATGCGAGACGCAACTTCCAATCCGACCACTAAAATATTTTGCGCCTCCTCATTATCCGCCAAATGTTGTTTTGCTTGAATCACCGCTTGAAGCCAGCCCGGACAACCAAATAAAATGTCATAAGCAAAACAATCATAATTATCAATTTTCAAATCATGCTTTAAACGCGCCGCTAAATTGGGTACGGTATGAAAACCTTTGCCTTTTTCAAGCATATTTCCTGAGTTGTGCGCAACGATAATGCCTTGTAAATCATTGAGTTGTATCCCAGAATGGACAATTGCTTTTGCTGCCGCCGAAACCATTAAAGGAATAGAATCTTCATGATCTGGAATATAACGCCGTTCCCGAATGCCTGTAATCAATTCTAATTTGGCGACAATTTCTGCACCCAATTTGTCACTTTTTTTACCTGCTTTTTCATAAAATTCGTGATGTATAAACGCTTCGTTTTTAACCACTTGTGCGGGCAAGGTGCTACCTGTACCTTTGATAATTGCTCTAAATTGCTTCATAAAGGATGAATTTACTAAATTAAATTTTCAAATACAAAATTACTTAAATTCATAGAAGTAATGTCCATTTATTTTAAAATCTTCGTCTAATTCAATTGAGTGACTTGATTACAGTAATTTTAGTTAAAACAGGTGTCTTTTTTTTAATCTTTTTTTAACTTTGCATGTTTTTTGTGCAACCACTATGTTCAATCTGGCGAAACAAAGCAATTTTTAGTTGTAATAAGGACAATTTCTACTGTAACTAATGAATTGTCAATTGATTACAAAGTTAATTATTTATTTATACTTTCAATAATGAATCAAGATACAAAAAGCACCGCTATCGGTTTTGTGTTAATTGCGATATTGATGTTCGCTTGGCAATGGTACGAGCAACCCAATGCGGCTCAAATCGCGGCTAAAAGACAAACGGATTCTGCGGCTTACGCACAACGACGCATCGATAGTTTGGCTAAACTGGCTGTTGTTCCAACGGCGGCGGCATTGCCAGATAGTGTGAAACAAAAACAACTTGCGGGCGATTATGGTGCATTTGCGGCTGCGGCGGCGGGTACGGAGCAGTTTTCTACGTTGGAAAACGAGGTTTTTAAAATCACCTTTACCAATAAAGGGGGGAGGATTAAGGAGGTTTTGTTGAAAAAACATACTAAAATTGACGCAAAAGACGAGAAAAAACCGTTAAAGTTGTTGGAAGATGCTAAAAATTTGTTTGAATATCATATTCCTGCCAACGTCCCGAAAGGGGTGATTTCAACGGGCGATTTGTATTTCACGCCGACGGTGGCGGGCAATGCGATTACGTACACGGCGAATGTCGGCAATGGGATGTTGTTTGAACAAAAATATGTGATTGGCAGCAATTACAATATTGATTATGACATTCGATATGAAGGGCTTGGCTCGATTTTGAAGGCGGATACGAAAGCGATGACCTTGAATTGGACGAATTGGTTGGATAAATTGGAGAAAAATGCCGATTATGAACGCAATTATACGTCTTTGTACTTCAAAGAAGCGGATAAAAATCCAGATTATTGCTCTTGCACCAAAGATGACCGTCAGGAATTGACTAAAAAACCCGTGAAATGGGTTTCGAGTTCCAATCAGTTTTTCAGCACGTCGTTGATTGCGAAAACGGGTTTTCAAAATGCAGTCGTTTCTACTACAATCGCTGTTCCGACTTCGGACGATTTGAAAAAAACAGAAGCTCAATTGGCGATTCCAATGGAAACAGGTACAGGCGCGTTTGGGATGCAAATGTATGTGGGTCCGAACGAGTTTAATGCAATGCGCAGTTATGGAATCGGTTTGGAAGACGTGATTTCTTATGGAAATTCATTGTTTGGCAGCATCAATCGTTGGTTAATTCGCCCGATTTTCAATTTTTTCAACGCATTGACGCATCACGCGGGGATTTCAATTTTGTTGTTAACCTTATTGGTTAAACTTTTATTGTATCCATTAAGCTACAAAATGTTGTATTCGCAAGCAAAAACCCTTGCGTTGAAGCCGCGAATCGACAAAATGAAGGAAAAAATGGGGGGCGACCAGCAAAAAGTGCAAGTGGAAACGATGAAAATGTATCAAGAATTCGGCGTAAACCCACTTGGGGGCTGTATGCCGACCTTGTTGCAAATGCCAATCTGGATGGCATTGTTTCGATTTTTCCCTGCAACGATTGATTTTCGACAACAGAGTTTTTTATGGGCAACGGACTTGACTTCTTACGAGATTTTTGCCAAATTGCCGTTTAATATCCCCGGTTATGGCGCGCATGTGAGTTTATTTGCGTTTTTGTGGGCGATTTCCTTGTTGGTTTTCACTTGGTACACGTCGAAGGATGTCGATTACTCGGCACAACCTGCCATGAAATATGTACAATATTTGACACCTGTAATGTTTATGTTCATGTTCAACAGTTATGCGGCGGGATTGAGTTTGTATATGTTATTTAGTAACGTATTAAACATTGGTCAGACGATTCTTACGAAAAATTATGTGATAGATAACAGTAAAGTTTTGGCAGAGTTGGAGGCGAATAAAAAGAATCCAAAACCGAAAAGTGCTTGGCGCGCCAAAATAGAAGAAGCCGTTACTCAACAACAGCAGATGCAAGAACAAATCAAAAAACAGGAGCAGCAGAAAAAGAAATAGTTTTGTAAATAATTGATTGTGAATACATTATAAAATGTAAGGTCAAAAATTGCGTCAGTTGAATTTTGAATTCGCTGGCGCAATTTTTTTGTACTGAAAATATAGAGCAAAATAGGTATCTTTGCACCAAAACTAAAAAATATGTATAGCGAAACAGCCTTTTTACAAGCAATATCGGCTTCTTTCAAAAACTATCAAGCATTTGGCGCAAGAAGCACCAAAAAAATAACGCCAGTTCACCAATTTTTGGCGGATACACTGCAACTTATATTTGGAAACGAATATAAGTTACATTATATGGGAATTAAAACGAAGGAAAAAAAAGTAGCAGGCAAGTATTATCCGAAAGCCGTTGACATGACGGTTACGAAAGCAAATAAACCTGTCCTTTGTGTCGGTTTTAAATTTGTAACTTCCAATTACAAACAAAATGTTAATAATTATTTTGAAACGATGATGGGTGAAACCGCTAATATTCAAGCGAATCAAGGTTTGCCTTATGCTCATATTATCGTTTTACGGCATAAAACACCGTATTATAAAAAAGATCGCTCTGTCGGAAGAATTGAAACCGTTAATGAGAAAGACCTCTCAAAATATTTAAAATTAGCGTTTGATACGCCCCAAGCACATAAACCGTTTGCAATTGGCATTTTATTGATTACAATTGATGAAGCTACTGCGGAAACACAAGTTGTAAAACCTGAAAATGTTTTAAAAAAAGAATTTGCCGAACTCTTTGAAAATAAGATGTCGGTTCGTAACTTGTTCACAGAAATTGAGGATTACAAAAAATACCTCTTAACTATTGAAAATAAATAATATGGCATCATTAGCAAAAACATACGAAACGCAGAAGTTGTTAGGGCAAGTTTACACGCCCCCTTTTATCGTTGAAAAAATCTTAAACGAAATTGGCTTTAAGGATACTTCTGTACTTGGGAAAACCATATTAGACCCTGCTTGTGGTGACGGGCGATTTTTGGAAGAAATTGCTCGTCGAATTATCGCTCTGTCTCCTAAGGAAGACTTAATAAACAACTTATTGAGGATTCACGGTTGGGATATTGATGAGCAAGCGGTTCAATTTTGTATTGAAAACTTAAATAAGTTAATTACTCCTTTTAATATTTCGGTGAATTGGAATATTAAAGTTTGTGATTCAATTAAAAAATTGCCTAAAAACGACCTTTTTAGTAATTCAAAAATAGCAAAATTTGATTTTATCGTAGGCAACCCGCCTTATATTCGCATACAACACTTAGATGAAGATAGCCGTAAGTTTATTCAACAAAATTATCAGTTTTGTCAAAGTGGTTCAACAGATATTTATATCGCATTTTATGAATTATGTTATCATTTATTGGCAGATACTGGAACTTGTAGTTTAATTACGCCTAATACATTTTTTTATACGGAAACCGCTAAGTTTTTACGAGATTTTTTAGTTCGTGCAAAAGGCATTAAACAAATATCCAATTATGCAGATATTCAAGTTTTTGATAACGCTACAACTTACAGTGCAATCTTGAGTTTTGACAAGCAAAAACGAGATAAATTTTTGTTTCAACAAGCATATAGTAAATTAGATTTTTTTAATAGGGAAATTTCTTTGATAGAAATTCAACAACAAAAGTTCTGGCAACTTTCAATAGAAAAAAATGAAGCAAATAACGGTACCAAACTGAAAGATATTTGTAAAATTCATGTTGGTATTACGACGCTTTGCGATAAAGCATATATTTTTCCAATTGAATTAATAGATGAAAATTATGCTTGGGCGTACACACGCTTGAAAGGAAAAGTAAAAATAGAACGGGCGCTTTTAAAACCAATTATCAAAGGTTCTCTTCTAAAAAGCAGTAATGATGCAATAAAAGAATATGTTATATTTCCATATCAAAAAGTCAATGGGAAACATCAAATCATTCCTGAAGAAAAATTAAAAAGTTATCCATTAGTATATGAGTATTTGCTATCGGTTAAAGATGAATTGGATAAACGAGATAATGGTCAAAAAAATTTGGTTGCATGGTATGCCTTTGGTAGAAGTCAAGGGCTTGATACAAGTTTTGGGAAGAAAATTATTTTCTCGCCAATGAATGCAAAACCAAATTTTATTTTTTATGCAAATGATGAATGCACTTTTTATTCTGGCTATTGCATTAAATATAGTGGCAATTTTGAATGGTTACTTAAAGAATTAAATTCAGAAAAATTTGCTAATTTTATTGCTGTTTCGAGTAGAGATTTTCGAGGCGGCTGGAAGGCATACAATAAAAAATCAGTAGAAGAATTTACAGTCAACAAGGAATTGTGAAAAAATATATACAAAAAACATATTGTGTTTGCTGCACATTTGCACCAATTTGATTGAAAAGTAGGTGCAAATGTGTGTAATTCGAGCAAAATCATTTCATTTCAATCCTATTTTCCTCTTTTTTTCAAGCGAGAAACCATCGTTTTGCGTTATCTTTGTCGAAACCTAAATCTAATTGCGTATGGTAACTCTTCGTTTTTTTCAACCCGTTTTATGGCTAACAACCTTTTTATTTTCTGAAATCGGGACGGCACAAGTCCTTTCAGAAAATAAAACATTGATAAAAATGCCCGAAACTATTTATAGTTTGGCTTACGCGCCCGATGGCAAAACTTTTGCCTGTATCAATTCCCCTTCTGTCCAAATTAGAGAAACAGGTTCGGGGCGTTTTGTTGCCGACTTTAAAGGACATACGGACGTTTTGACGAGTATGGCGTATTCACCCGATGGTCGTTTTTTGTTGACAGGCTCACAAGACAAAAGTTTGAAATTATGGAGTATCACCACAGGCACAATTTTAAGAACCATTGCCAAGGCGCATGACGAATATGTGTATGCAGTTGCATTTTCGCCCGATGGCAAAAAAATAGCCAGCGGAAGCTATGAAGGCACTGTAAAGGTTTGGGATGTAATGAATTATACATTATTACATCAATTCAAAGTGAGCGCGGAACCCATTTATTCATTGACTTTTTCGCCCAATAATAATACGATTTTAGCAGGTTCAGCGCAGGGTATTTTAAAACAATATTCGATGAGTACTCGGCTGTTGTCTTCGCCTGTTGGAACGCTGCATGCATCCGATGTAACACAAATTGTTTATTCAAAAGATGGTAGAAAATTGGCTACGGGTACTCGAAAAGGAGAGATAAAGGTTTGGAATACAATGGATTGGAAGATTTTATGGACGCAACCTGCGGGCAATTTAGGAATTGTTCAATTAGCATTTTCTGCCGATGATGCGCGGTTGATTAGTTATAATAATCCTGATTGGACATGGGTAGTTCGGAATGTTGCCGATGGACAATTGTTGGAAAAAACCAAAACGGATGTTTTTATCAATGATTTTGCCCTTTCCCCCGACAGGCATACGATGATTGCGGCTTATAATGATGCGACGATTCGATTATTGAATGTGCAAACAGATGATGAAAATAAAATTGTAGTACAACCGTTGGTTTATTGGAATACGCCTAACAATAATACGTATTCTAATAATAATCAAACAATTAGTGCATGTGCCATTTCCGAAGGCATCTTACAAGTTTACTTCAATGGAACGTTATTGAGGGGTCAAGGCGTTGTAAAAGCAGATAATTGTATCAATGGTATTAAACAAAATGTTATTTTAAAAGAAGGAATCAATCGCGCTTATGTGACCTTGACGAATCGTTGGGGTGTTATTACGAAAAGTGATGAATTGATTTTGACCCTTCAAACGCCGCCCAAAGAAACACAAGCCCCTCCCCTATTCGATGGGACGACCTTTGAAAAACGGTTGGCACTTATTATTGGCAATGCTCAATATGAACATGGAACGAGTTTGCCCAATCCTGTAAATGACGCACGTTCCATGCGGGATATGTTAAAAAATTTGGGATTTGACGTGATTTCGGTGGAAAATCAAACCAAAAAACAGATGGATGAAACCATTCGGCAATTTGGTACAAAATTGAAAACGTATGATGTAGGTTTGTTTTTTTATGCAGGACATGGGATTGAGGTGGACGGCGTGAACTTTATGTTGCCGACGGATGTTCCTCAACAAATGGCGAAGGAAGATATTGCCAATGATTGCGTTAATACGGATTGGCTGCAACAAAAAATGGCAGCAGCAGGTGCTTTTAATAAAACAAATATTGTTATTTTAGATGCTTGCCGCAATAATCCATTTAGAAATTGGCGCAATTATGGAGAAGATATTTGGATTACGCCTAAAAATGTGCCCACAGGTCTGATAACGGCTTTTGCGGCTTCCCAAGGCGAATCGGCTTCTGATGGCATGGGACAAAATGGTTTATATACGTCTGTTTTGTTAAAACACATTAAGGCACAAGGGATTACGATTGAAGAAGTTTTCAAACGGGTGCGGATTGAATTACTGCAAAAAGGCGGTCAAGTACCTGTGGAAACCACGAAATTAACAAAAGATTTTTATTTTAAACGTTAATTGCAATGCAAACACATAGGTTCATAGGCAACATAGATTTTTGGGAACACATAGGTTCATAGGCAACATAGAAATCTATGTTGCCTATGAACCTATGTGTTCCAAAAAATCTATGTTGCCTATGAACCTATGTGTTTCAAAAAAAAATAAATTATTATGATTCAAGTTTACGTAACAGGCGGCACTTTCGACAAACAATACAATTACATCACAGGCGAACTCTCCTTCAAAGACACGCACATTCCCAAAATGTTTGAACGCGGTCGTTGCACGATTGATATTGATGTCAAAACGCTGATGATGGTCGATAGTTTGGAGATGACCGACGAAGACCGCAGCATCATCCTTCATAATTGCAAACGCTGTCCGCACGATAGAATTCTCCTCACACACGGCACAGACCGCATGGCTGCCACTGCCGCCGCGATTGCCGCCGCCAACATTCCAAAAACCATCGTTTTGACGGGCGCAATGATTCCTTATGCGTTTGGCGTGTCGTCAGACGGGTTTTTCAACTTGGGTAGTGCCTTAGCATTCGTCCAAACCTTGCCTGCGGGCGTTTATATTGTCATGAATGGACGGTATTTTGATTGGGATAAGGTTAAAAAAAATACTCAAACGGGCAATTTCGAGTTGATTTTTTAAAAAAAAGACTACATTTGTGCCGTTCCAACAAACACGTAGATGAACAATGTTACTATGAAAATGCCACAACAACCTCGCTTTTACTTGGTTAGCACCTTGATTTTGCTTGCCAACCTGCTTTATGCCCAGTTAAGTATCACTTGTGAGCGCGTCAAACCCGTATATAACCTGGGCGAGACGGCTGTTTTCAAGATAGCGTCGAGCGCGACTGGAATGGCAACGGTTGATTTTTTTTACGACAGCAGGGATAATCGTTCCATCCTTAAAACAGAAAACATTCAACTAACCGCCAATCAACCGCAATCCGTCTCCCTTCGGTTAAATGAGTCTGGTGTTGTTTTCTGCAAATTGACCCAAAATAGTCAAGTTGCTTTCGCTACGAGTGCCTTTTCGCCCACCGCTATTCAACCTTTTGAACCCGAACCTGCTGATTTTGACGCTTTTTGGCAACAAAAAAAATCGGAATTGGCAGCCATACCCATTCGTGCCACCTTAACGCCCTTCGGTATGAAAAATGGGTTGACCATTTATAAATTGACCCTCCCTTCCGTTAATGGGCGTGTCGCAGGAGCGTATCTCACGATTCCAGCAGGTACGGGACCCTTTCCTGCGGTGATAAAATTGCCTCCTTTTGGAGATGCTCCGTTGCCACCAGATGAGTTGAATCATACCGAAATTGCAGAAAAAGGAAACGCTATCAGCGTTACAATGAGCGCGCATAGCACCACTCCCGACCAACTTGACCCACTCGCTTACAAGCCTGATATTACCACTAATCCAGATAGCATTTATAATAAATTAATGGTTTTAAACTGTTTACGCATTATAGATTATCTATTTACGAGATTTGATTTTAATGGCTCTTTGGGTATTGTGGGCGAAAGTCAAGGGGGTGGTTTAGCGATTACGGTGGGTGGTTTGGACAAACGCGTTAAAGCAGTTGCCGCGAGTAACCCTGCTTTTTGCCAATTACAGGCTTACAAATCCCATAAAGCAAGCGGTTTTCCAACCTATTTACTGACCGCAAACCAGATTGGTCTGAATGCAGAACGGGTCAGCGCAGCCATTAAATACCATGATGTGGTGTATTTTGCAAAACGATTTAAAGGCGTTTTGTACGTGACCAATGGATATGAAGACCTTGTTACGCCTGCTGCGACCGTATTTGCTGCGGCAAATCAGCATTTTGGGCAAACAATCGTCTGCAATATGAAAAAAACAGGGCATAACCATCCTTGGAATGAATATTGGATAGGCCGTTTTGCTTTCTTTGCGCAACATTTAGAAGGGTTTCAAAATCCTTATCCCAACCTCAAAAAATTACATATTAATATTACAGCTGATACGGTTATCAATTTAAATCAATCGATTACATTGCAGAGTGTGGTTTTTGATGGGAATCAAGTTGCGTTTAATTTAACGGGTAAGTGGGAAAAAATCGCGGGTGCGGGTCAAGTTACGTTTAGCAATCCGAATGATAGACAAACATCGGCATCGTTTTCGACGCATGGAACGTATATTTTGCGGTTTATGGCGGAAGATGATTATACGATTCAAACCCCTGATGCCAAATTTTTTACAATTGCACATCATCTGACCGTTAAAGTACGTAATCCATTGGCAGTCAATGACTTATTGATGGATAAAGATTGGTTAGAAATTTTTCCAAATCCCGTTTTACATGAGTTGAATGTTAAATTTAAAAATAAATTTACGTGCAAATCGTTGAAAATAACGGATTTGTCGGGTAAAATTTATAAAAATCAAGTACCAGAGAAGGATGAATCTGAGGTGTTATTGGAATTAAGCAAGTTGCCCAGAGGTTTATATTTGCTGAAAGCAGAAAATATAGATGGTGGCATGATTACCAAAAAATTTACAAAGATGTAAAGCTGGAATTGGGATTCAATCGGATTTTTTTAGGATTAAATGGGATTGATTTTTAAGATTTTTAGGATTATTCGCTTTGAATACTTTTCGGCACAGATGGAACAGATTCCACGAGATTTTCACAGATTTTTTGTTTTAACGTTTGAAAATCAAAAAATCTGTGAAAA
>JBDKKX010000100.1:0-12338 GCA_039795795.1 Bacteroidota bacterium
CTACAAATCCAAAAAAATCAATCCCATTTAATCCCAAAAAAATCTCATTTAATCCTAATTCCAGCCTCCAACCAATCTTAATTCAAAAAGGAGTTGTTGAAGCATTGGTACTCCACCGCTTCAAGCTAAAGGACAATATCAAAAACAATAATAACGACCATATTAAATTAGCAAACCCAAAACCTATAAATTGCTGATTCCCAACCGATTCCGCAATTTTAACATTGACAATATTACCATTATCTTTATCCAAATACGGCAGGTAAAAACCCATAAAAAAATTAAATCCCAAACACGCCAACAATACACCTGCCCACCAACGCCCTTTGCTATATCGCGCCGTATTGAGGTAGCTGTTCAAGAAAAAATAATACAGGGCAACCCCAAAAATCGTCGTCAACAACATGATTACGCCCACTGTACTATACAAAGCATTGCGAGAAAATTCGCCTTTTTCATCAATGCCGTACAGATGATCCGCCAAATTACTGCCATAAAACGATTTCATCAATTCGTAAAGTTTTGCAAAAACATCTTTCATATTCAAATTAAAAGTTTTAAAATTATTTTTTGATATTGAGTTTTACATTAAAAAAAGCATTTTGACCTTTCGACTGCGACGTATATGCATCCGAAATGCCTTCTACTAAGTATTTGATTCCAAACGTTTTATTCAATTCTTCTCCCGCTTGTTGGCGGTCATCTTCCGAATTAGAAGCCGTCACCCAAGTCGGCAACGCAGGTATTAATTCAATCGAAATTGATTGCGTTTTTAAACTTTTTGTATTCAAAAGCAACTTATGCGAAAACGCCGATAACGCAGGGTCATTGCGTTTTTCCTGTTCGGGAATTTTTTGAATCGACAACGTATAATTATCCGCATTCAAGCGATAATTCCTCGGTTCAGTCAAAAAATCATCACTCAAACCCGTTTTAGACAAATCAATCCCAACGGCTAATTGAAATTGCCCAATATTTTCCGTTCTATCTGCCACTTTTGCGTCGATGACCGCATTTTGCGGATTATTACGGTCTAAATCAAAAGTCCCCATTTTATCTGTTCGCAAAATTTTAAATGCAGGCGTATGTGCATTGCCAGACGGATACATGGCATAAATGGCAGATACGCCCCCACTTTTTATCTGGTTCACATCAATCGTTTCAAGCAATTTTTTAATATTTAAATCACTGCCCATCAACCAAATATAATAAGGACGCTTCGCATTCAACGCCACAGGATGATTTTCATAATCATAATAACTCCCCGAAAAAGTCGATTTCAATTGAATCACCACCGTAGCCAAATTCGGCTGCTGCATCAACGCATCCGCAAACGCCCGTTTAACCCCAATGCCTTGCGCAACCAAATAATCTTTGGCGTTTTTGCCCTTGCCGGGTGAAAAAACACAATCTGAAACCATTAACGAAACTTTATTAGGATTCGTTTGCTGCACCATCTTTTCCAAAATCAACCCAATATCGCTCGAACCACGTTTACCACCCCTCGTTTTAAAAGACGCAGGATTCAATTTTTCAATAAAATCACGCACATCCTCTTTGAATGGCAACATCTCCGAATTAACATAAAACAGGTTTAACGAATCTGTTAAACCGTTGGTTTTCAATAGAATATCGGACAAAAAACCATAAATCGCATTTTTAAATTCCGTACTACCATTCACGTAGCCATCCATGCTCATCGAATTTTCGATATAAGCCGCATAAGTTGGTTTGCGATTAGAAGCCGTTTGCGTAGGAGCAACATTCGCGTTACGCTGATTGGCAGTTGCATCACTCGTTCCCGCACTGCCGCAAGGCGCGCAAGCCGTTCCGCGCTTCATTTGCGCCCGAATAAAAGCACAAACCGACTCATCCGTTTTGTACTGCGCCGCCCCACGACGGTCTTTGCGCAATTCCGCAGCAATTTTTTGAAATTCCGCCGCATCAATCGAACCATCTTTACCTGCCATTTTGACCGAATCGCCCGCATCCGAGCCGCATCCCGCCCATAAAAAACAAGCAAAAACCAACTGAAAAGGCAATTTTTTGTATATTTTCATAAAAAAGTTTTAATTTTTGCAAACACATAGAGACATTTCTTTTTGCAAACACATAGGGACATAGAAGATATAGGGGCATTCCTTTTTAGAAACACTCGCAATTTTAAGGAATGCCCCTATGTCTTCTATGTCCCTATGTGTTTGCAATTTCAATCAAAGCATTGCTCTGTTTCAAATATTCATGCACCAATTGTCGCACCAGCTCATTATCAGGATGTAGGATAATCGTATAAAACAAATCGTCAAACGTTTTCAAATCATCTCTTTTACCCATCCCATAACCTCGATATTGACCCTTTTCAATCAGAATCAAACTACAATCTTCCGCCGTTTTTCCTTCGTCTAAAACGAAAAAATCAAAAGGATATTCCGCTAATAAGTTATTTTTCAAAAGATTAGCCCGTTGATTATAGGAATCCGCCCTTTCTTGACCGACGCACGCGCCCCGACAACGCCCTACAAAATGCCCAAAACAGGCACCTTTTCGTTCTGGTGTATAAGCAAAATGTTCACATAATTCCAAAGCATCAATTTGAATTTTCAAAAAAGCAGTCGCTTCTTGATGGGTGACAAAGGTAGCGCAAAGCACATTCAAAGCGTCCGTCACAGCCGACTTTTTTGCCACAAAAAAATGGCTAAATCCATTTTGATTTTGAAATTTGAAAATGCCATAAGGGAAATATTCTCTGGGTTTTGTATTCAAAATCGGTTTATACCGTTGAATTTCATGGAATTCCAAAACGGTTGCCATCAATTTTCCACCCATAACTTGATACGTCACGTCTTGAACAATGGCTTGAAAAACTTCCCCTTTTGCAGACGCATCTGAAAAATGTTCAAACACACTTCGTTGAATATCAAGACTTTGTTTTATGAAAACAATGGTTCCCTTCGCATCATGCAAATAATATATCCCACCTAAACGAGGCAAATTACGCAATTTTTCCATCGGAAAATCACTTAATTTAGAAGCCGCATTTTCCATTTTAGGCTCAACCGTTTTCTTAAAATCACTTTTAGGTTTTGCTTTCGGAGGCAACTTTAAATCTATTTTTTGTTTTAAAATGCGCTCAAAAACCTCAATCGTTGCCAACACATCTGCCATCGCCCGATGCCGACTTTTCACAAGGATATTAAAATGTTCAATCAAGTTACCCAAAGCATGCGAAGCCAAATGCGGAAAAGCCCGCCGACTCAATTTCACTGTACATAATACTTCTCTTTCATACGTATAACCAAATCGTTTAAACTCCTCCACCACGAAACGATAATCAAATTGCGCATTGTGCGCCACAAAAATCGTATTTTCCGTCATTTCGACAATTTTTTTCGCTACTTCGTGAAATTTAGGCGCGTTTTCGACCATTTCATTGGTGATTGTGGTGATTTTCGTAATTTGAGCCGAAATAGTTCGCTCTGGAAAGATTAAACTTTCAAAAGCATCAATTATCTTCGTTCCGTCGTGCAGTACAATCGCAATTTCAATGATGCGGTCTTGTGCTGCCACTCCTCCCGTCGTTTCAATATCAACAATGGCATATATTGGCATCTTTTTTATTAAAAAATTAAACTTTTTATTTTAAAATGAATTCTATAAAACAACGAACAAAAATACATTCTTTTTACAATTTTTCGTATTTTTGCTTCATTATCTTCCCATTTTGCGTCGGTTGCAACCCAAAATGGAAGTCAAATTCAGATAATTTGAGTCCTAAAAACGGCGAAATGGTCGATAAAAACCTTAAAATCACCGTTGGTGCAGAGCGATTTTCGGCATATTTACCCTTATTGAAAGGCAAAAAAGTCGGAATGGTCGTCAATCAAACCTCTATGATTCAAAACAAACATTTGGTGGATACGCTCGTGCAACAAGGCGTTAAAGTCGGTGTCATTTTTGCACCTGAGCATGGTTTTCGAGGTAAAGCAGATGCGGGCGAAAAAGTAAATAACGCAATTGATGCGCAAACAGGTTTATCCATTATTTCCATTTATGGCAAGAAAAATAAACCCGATAGTTCAGATTTAAAAAATATAGATGTATTACTATTTGATATTCAAGATGTAGGCGTTCGGTTTTATACCTATATTTCAACGTTGCAATACATCATGGAAGCAGGCGCGGAACAAAAAATCCCTATTATTGTTTTAGACAGACCCAATCCAAACGGTCATTATATAGACGGTGCGATTTTAGATAAGTCGTTAAAATCGTTTGTGGGCATGCAGGCGATTCCGACCGTTTATGGGATGACTATCGGGGAGTACGCGAAAATGTTAAATGAGGAAGGTTTGCTGAATCAAAAAGCGAAATGTCAATTGACCGTAATCCCTTGTTTGAATTATCATCATGATATGATATATGATTTGCCTGTGAAACCGTCGCCCAATTTGCCGAATCTGCGGGCTATTTATTTGTATCCATCGCTTTGTTTTTTCGAGGGAACGGAGGTGAGTTTAGGTCGCGGCACCAACAAACAGTTTCAAATTTATGGCGCGCCGAGTTTTCCCCAAACCGATTTTTCATTCACGCCCGCGCCGAATGAAGGTTCAAAAGAACCACCCTATAAAAATAAAATTTGCAATGGATGGGATTTATCCAATTTAAAATTGGATAATTTGCATGCAGAACGACAAATTAATTTATCTTATTTGCTTAATGCGTATAAAAATTATCCAGATAAGAACGCGTTTTTTTTGAAAGGCAACTTCTTTGACAAATTGTCAGGTACGACGGAATTGCGCACACAATTGATACAAGGTAAATCCGCCGATGCGATTCGAGCCAGTTGGCAGGATGGATTGAAAAAATTTAAAATTATCCGAAAAAAATATTTGTTGTACACCGATTTCGAGTGAAAAACAGGGCTGGAATTAGGATTAAATGGGATTATGTAAGGATTAAATAGGATTGATTTTTTGGGATTTTTAGGATTAATCCTTAGTACGGGACAAAAAGGCTTTTCGGCACAGATTGAACAGATTCGGCGAGATTTTACAGATTTTTTTGGATTTTCCATGCTTAAAATTAAAAAAAATCTGTAAAATCTCGTCAAATCTGTTCAATCTGTGCCAAAACTAAGGATTAATCCTAAAAATCCTAAAAAATCAATCCTATTTAATCCTTAGATAATCCCATTTAATCCTAATTCCAACCCCCACTAAAATTAAAAAGCAATGACCCCTGAAATTATATTAAAAAAATATTGGAATTACGACACCTTTCGACCTGGACAGCGCGAAATTATACAATCTGTGTTAGACGGAAAAGATACGCTCGCGCTGCTGCCCACTGGCGGCGGTAAAAGTATTTGTTTCCAAATTCCAGCCTTATACAAAGACGGTATTTGTGTTGTGATTTCGCCGTTAATCGCATTGATGCGCGACCAAGTCAACAATTTGTTGCAAAGAGGCATCCCGGCGGCGGCAATCTATTCGGGCATGTCGTATCGAACCATTGACCGAATCTTAGATAATGCCGTTTTCGGAGGCTATAAATTTTTATATATGTCGCCCGAAAGATTGACGACAGAAATTGCACAAGTGCGCATTAAACGCATGAATATCAACCTTTTAGCGATTGACGAAGCGCATTGTGTTTCGCAATGGGGCTATGATTTTCGTCCCTCGTATTTAGAAATTGCAAATATTAGAGCCGCTTTAAAAAACGTCCCAATCTTAGGATTGACCGCGACGGCGACCACAGAAGTCATCGAAGATATACAAAAAAAATTAGAATTCCGAAGAAATAGCAATGTTTTCAAACAAGATTTTAGTCGCCCCAACCTTGCGTATGTCGTGCGTCATGCCGAACACAAAGAGACTAAAATGTTGGAAATCGTGCAAAAAGTGCCAGGAAGTGGCATTATTTACACCCGAAATCGCCGTCGAACCAAAGAAATCGCTGATTTTCTAACTAAAAACGGCATTTTGGCAGATTACTATCACGCAGGACTCACGCCCGACGAACGTTCTGTCAAACAAGACGCATGGGTAAATAATGAAATTCGTATTATGGCTGCTACCAATGCTTTCGGCATGGGCATTGACAAACCCGATGTGCGCACTGTCGTTCACGTAGATTTGCCGAATTCGCCCGAAGCGTATTTTCAAGAAGCAGGTCGGGGCGGGCGAGATGGAAAAAAATCGTATGCCGTTTTGTTATATGATAAAAATGATGCGATTGGTTTAGAACGCCAATTACAAAATGACTTTCCAGAAATGAAGGAAATCCGACGGGTCTATGCGGCAGTAGGCAATTATTTTCAAATGCCTGTGGGCAGTGGTTTGGGAGAAAGTTTTGATTTTGAATTGGTTACATTTTGCGAAAAATATGGATTGGATGTATTGAAAGCCTATTCTTGTTTTAAAATTTTGGAACAAGATGGCTGGTTAAGCCTTTCAGAAAGTGTTTATGAAGTTTCAACCCTTAAAATTATACTCGAAAGACAACAATTATATGATTATCAATTGAGAAATGGTGGTGTCGTTGACAAAATTTTACAAGGTTTATTGCGGCTTCATCAAGGGATTACAACAAATTATTGCAATATTAACGAATATAAATTGGCTGGTTTCGTCAAAATGCCTATCGAAGCGATTGAAAAAGCATTATCTCATCTGCATAACGACGGCATTATTGATTATCGGCGCAAAAAAGATAAGCCACAATTGACCTTTGTGCGAGAACGTGCAGACCAAAATTGGTTAACCATTGACTGGTCGCGCTACATGTTTCGGAAAAAACGTGAAACGCATCGCGTCAAAAAAGCCATCGAATATGCAGAAATGGAAATATGTCGCAGTCGGCAATTGTTAGAATACTTTGGACAGGAAACCGCGAGCAATTGTGGCGTTTGCGACGTGTGTTTGAACAAACAAAAACCCGTTTTAAGTGCTTCCGAATTAGAAATTTTAAAACAGAAAATTTTAAAATTGATTGCCCATACACCGCTTTCCATTAGAGAAATCGTAGATGCGTTTGCAGAAAAAGACCGTTCCAGAGTGATTCAAACGGTACAATATTTAGGCGAAAATCGGTTTATCGTGCTTGAAAAAGATAAATTTGTTATAAAAAAAGAACAAATGAGTTGAAAAAAAACTTACTTTTGCACCAACAAAACCACCTCATAAACTCATGTTAAGGAAAAACAACTTATATATTGGATTAGGGATAGGCATTTTATTACCAATTGTCAGTTACGCGCTCTTATTGACGCTTTTTGAACAATTGGATGCCTTACATTGGACAAGTCAACAAGGCTTATCTTTCAAATTTCGCGTTCGGACCTTAGGGATGATTGCGATATGTTCCAATTTAATACCCGTACAAATCTATCAGCGATTGCGTGCGAATGAAATTGTACGCGGCTTATCCATCGTTACAGTCGCATTAGCGATGATTTGGCTTTTTACTTTTGCAAAAGATATACTTTGATTTTAAATCATAAACCATTGATTCAAAACAAATTAAGGACAATCCATGAATGAATTTTTAAACATTCCTGATTATTACGACCAAGTTCGCTACGAAGATGTGCCTTTCGTTCGTGAAGCGCATCGGCAATCCTTAGATGTTTTTTTAGCGGAAGGTTGGATGTTATATGGCAATTATTACTATTTGCGCAGCATTCGCGACTGGACACCCTTGAAATGTGGGTTGATTCCATTACGCATTCGGTTGGAAGGGTTTACTTTTTCAAAAAGTCAAAAAATTTGTTTTAAAAAACATGCCGATTTGACGACGATTATTCAACCGATTCAAGTCAATCCTGTTAAAGCGCAGCTGTTTCTTCAGCATAAATCGAAATTTACGGATGGGAGTAACGATACCGATATTCATTATTTTTTGAATGCAACCGCCTATAAAACGCCTGCGGAAGGCATGGAAGTCAATGTTTTTGATGCAGAAAAGTTGATTGCATCTGGTTTTTTCCATCTGGGTGAGGCGGGGGTGAATGCTACTTATGGCATTCACGACCCTACTTATAAGGATAGGAGTTTGGGCGCATATACCTTGCTTTGTGAAATTGATTATTCGATAAAAAGAAACAAAAAATTTTATTATTTGGGCTGGATGTTGAGTATTCCTTCCGTTTTTGATTATAAAAAACGGTTTAATAATTTGGAATATTACGATTGGGGACGATTAGAATGGTGCGCCCTGTCGCGCCTAACCACAGATACACGGGTTAAAAGTGTTTAAATTTATCAAGCGCGTCGGAGACATAATAAGTTGAAAATCAATTTTTTTTGCATTCTAAAATAAAAAACATGCTAAAAATACCTTACGGAAAAAGTGATTTTAGAACCATTGTAGAGGAAGCGTATTTCTATCAAGACCGAACATCCTATATTCAGACGCTGGAAAATTGGGATACAACCTATTTATTGTATTTGCGTCCGCGTCGGTTTGGGAAAAGCCTTTGGATTTCGACCCTCCATTATTATTATGGTTTGCAGTATCAAATCGCTTTTGATAAATTATTCGGGCATACTTATATTGGCAAAAATCCGACTCGACTTGCCAATAAATATTTAGTGTTGCGGTTTGATTTCAGCGGCATTAATACGGCAAATGAACAAAGTACGTATGATGGATTTTTTAGCAATGTTTCTAAAGGCATTGGTCATTTTTTAGAAGTTTATTCCGATTTTTTTTCCAAAGACCAAAAAAAGGATATTCTATCGGAAAAAGAACCGAATGAAATCCTTAAAACGCTTTTGTATCACGCTTATAATTGTCCCACGATTCCTAAAATATATATTTTAATAGACGAATATGACCATTTTGCAAATGAGCTCATCTCGTTTAACTACGCTTATTTTATGGATATTGTGACGGAAAATGGGTATGTTCGGAAGTTTTATGAGGTGCTTAAAATGTACACGGGCAATGGGCTTGTGGAACGGATTTTTATCACGGGCGTTTCGCCTGTGACGGTGGACAGTTTGACAAGTGGTTTTAATATATCGAAAAATATTAGTTTGTCTCGTACTTTCCATCAAATGGTTGGTTTTGATGAAAAAGAGGTGGAGTATATTTTGGCTAAAATTGAAATGGCGGCGGACGACATTCCGAAAGCGATAGCGGATATGCGATTGTGGTATAATGGATATTTGTTCTGCCCAGATTTGGATAAAAGATTGTATAATCCGAATATGGTTCTATATTTCGCAGCCGAATATGCGGAACGAAAAAACTATCCGCGTGAGCTGCTGGATCCAAATATTGCGTCGGATTATAGTAAAATACAAAAACTTTTTAATATACAAGGTAATGCAGATCAATATACTACAATATTGAGGGATTTATTGGAAAAGGGGGAAGTGACTGCTGCATTGACAGCTCAATATAGTTTTAAACGTGGTTTTACGCAATCTGACCTTGTCAGTTTATTGTTTTATATGGGTTTTTTGACGATTAAAGGGGAACATTTGAATCGTTATACGTTTACTTTTCCGAATTATGTGATTAAAAAATTATATGCAGATTATTTTTATAGCTCTATTTTGGAGAAAGCATCTCTGCCGTTTGATAATAAACCCGTGAATGATGCGATTGAAGTGATGGCGGATACGGGAGACCCAAAAACGTTTTTTGAACAAGTGAAATTGGTCATTAAGTATTTTTCAACGCGGGATGCCGCGCATTTTAATGAAAATACGCTGAAAGCGGTGATTATCAGTTTGTTACATCAACAGCGTTTTTATTATATTCACTCGGAATACGAAACGGATTGGACGTATATGGATGTTTATTTGGAAGCGATTCGGGGGCAAAAACCGCAATTTGAAGTAGCAATGGAATTAAAATATGTGCAAAAAGGCGGTAAAAAAGCGATAGATACGTTGTTGAAAGCCGCCAAAATGCAATTACAAGGTTATTTAGACTCTGCCAAATTTAATACGCGGACAAATATTAAATCTTTTGTAGTGGTGGTTGCAGGTGATAAATTGGAATGGCGAGCAATTTGAATGGGTTCCTCAGTTTTCGGCACAGATTGAACAGATTCCACGAGATTTTCACAGATTTTTTTTGGATTTTAAGCATTGAAAATCCAAAAAAATCTGTGAAAATCTCGTGGAATCTGTTCAATCTGTGATGAAAACTATTTTTGTTCAAAACATCCTAACTATTTTATAAATAATTGATAATCAATGAAATACTATTTAATTGCAGGTGAAGCATCGGGCGATATGCACGGTTCAAATCTTATCAAAGCATTGCGCAAGTTGGATGCGGATGCGCAAATGCGTTGTTGGGGTGGGCAATTGATGCAGGCGGCGGGGGCGGATTTGGTCAAACATTACAAAGATTTGGCATTTATGGGTTTCGTTGAAGTGGTCAAAAATTTGGGAACGATTCTTAAAAATATTCAGTTTTGTAAACAAAATATTTTAGATTTTAAACCTGACGCGCTGATTTTAATTGATTATCCGGGTTTTAATTTGCGGATTGCGGCTTGGGCGAAAACACAAAATATTCCTGTTTTTTACTATATTTCTCCTCAAATTTGGGCTTGGCACACGTCGCGTGTTCATAAAATAAAACAAATTGTGGATAAAATGTTTGTCATTTTGCCCTTTGAAAAAGATTTTTATCGAAAATATGATTATGATGTGGATTTTGTGGGGCATCCTTTGTTGGATATGATTCAGAATTGTCAAAAAATGCCTAACTGGTTGGAAAAAAAGGGTTTAAATCCACAACAAATTGTAGCTTTGCTACCTGGTAGCAGAAAACAAGAGATTTTATCTGTTTTGCCAGAAATGCTAAGTGTTATTAAAGATTTTCCAACCTGCCAATTTGTCATAGCTGGCGCGCCTTCTCAGCCGATTGCGCTTTACCACAGCGTTTTGGCAAAAAGTGGTTTCAAAGTTGATGCGATTAAAATCATTCAAAATGAGACATATCCCTTGTTGCAACACGCTATGGCTGCCCTTGTCACGTCGGGAACGGCAACTTTGGAAACCGCTTTATTCCATGTGCCGCAAGTGGTTTGTTATAAAGGTGGTGCGATTTCCTTTGCGATTGCAAAACGCTTGGTTAAACTTAAATACATTTCATTGGTCAACCTAATTATGGAGAAAGAAATTGTTAAAGAATTGATTCAAAAGGATTTAAATTATCTTAATTTGCGTCATGCGTTGGAAACGGTTTTTAAAAACCGTTCCGAAATTCAAGCAGAATACGTTCTCTTGCGACAAAAGTTGGGCAATGAAGGCGCGTCGGAACGCACCGCCAAACTGTTGTTAGATTGGTTTAAACGATAATAAAAACCTTTTAAAAAGGGTGACTTTTAAAGTATAGTAAGGTCTATAAACCAAGAAGATTTTTGCAAAAAACGATTTTTTTGGCATAATCTTTCATAACGTTAAATTGATTTTTATTTTAAACAAATTTATAATATCATTGTTTTAAATTTTGCTTTTTAAATAAAAAAAGTTTTTTTATTTTTCACACAACTCGTTTTACTTAACAAAATTTTCTTACAGAAAATGTATTGGACGCTCGAATTAGCCTCTTACTTGGAAGACGCTCCATGGCCTGCTACCCGTGACGAATTAATAGATTTTGCTATTCGTTCTGGGTCGCCATTGGAAGTTATTGAGAATTTGCAAATGTTGGATGACGAAACAGAAAGGTTTGAAGGCATCGAAGACATTTGGCCCGACTATCCGCGAAAAGATGATTTCTTTTTCAACGAGGACGAATATTAAATTTTCAATGACGGATTATGACAGAGGAAGATTCCATTTTAAAGAATCATTTTTTAAAATACCTAAGTGGTTAACTTTCAATTCTTAATTCATAATTCTGTTCAACAAAACGTCATCCAACAAGCAAGTCAAAAAGTCGCTTCGTTTTTATTTCGGAGCGACTTTTTATTTGTTCATTTTTTTTTAAAATAGGTAAAAATGATTGATATTAAAAAAATTAAGGCAATTGATGTGCACACACACGCGGAAGTGTCTTGTTGTCAACCGCACGACGATTTCAGACCGGAATTCGATGTTGCTTTTGCGAAATATTTCAAAACGAGCAAACGCCCGACAGCGCAAGAAACGGCTGATTTTTATCGAGAACTGAATATCGCACTCATCATGTTTACGATAGATTCAGAACACGAAGTCGGCAAAAAGCGGATTCCCAACATTGAAGTTGCGGAATGTGCCTTGAAAAATGACGATATTATGATTGCTTTTGCGAGCATCGACCCGCACAAAGGGCGCATGGGCGCGAGAGAAGCGCGGGATTTGATTGTCAATTATGGGGTC
>JBDKKX010000101.1:0-12323 GCA_039795795.1 Bacteroidota bacterium
CTCATCCGTTGGGCGAGCAGGCGGCAAAAGTGGTTCATATTAATAATGGACGGATTCATGAAATTTCGCAGACGAATGAAGCAGAAATTGCAGAAATCGTGCGCATTTTGCAAGAAATCAATGCAACGCCTTGGAAAACGTATCCGCGCATTGGGGTCATTACGATGACGAGGCAACAACGCAATTTATTGAATGCTACCTTATTAAATATTGTACAAAAAACATTATTTGGTTGGGAGAAGATTGAGCATTTGCAACGCAACGGTTTAGGCATCTATAATATTGACGAAATTGTTGGGTTACAATTCGATGTCGTTGTGGTCAGTGGGACGTATCATCTTTTAGAAATGTTTACGATGAGTCAACGACAATTGAGGATGGTTGCCAATAGTTTTACGCAAAAAATTTATTGGGTAAATTCGATTTACAAAGGGGAATTGCGCAATGCTGCCGATTTGCCTGAACAAGAATTGCCTTATTTGATTTCAAATATATTGTTTTATTGCGAATTTTTACAAAAGGGCGAAACGGCGCGTTATCAATTTGTTTTAGAAAGTTTGCGCAAGCGTTATGCGCGGTTCAAGGACGAAATACCATCCCCGTTTGTCATGCAAATTGCTAAAATTATCGGACAAGATATGGGTTCTCGGCATATTAATTTTGATTATCCTATTGACAATCAACGATTTATGTTAGTAATAACGCCGCGTTATGTGAATCAAACGCCGATTGTAATTCGGATTGATGGGCGTTTTACGGACGATGCGTTGAAAGGGATGCCGTTTAATGCAGATTTGGAAAGACGGATTTTGAATCAATTGACGGCGATGCAAGTGTCGATTATCAGCATTTGGTCGTATGATTGGTGGCGCGATGCGAATGCCGAAATGCAAAAATTGAAAGATGCCATTGCGGAATGCGATAAACCTTATGTATAACATCAGAACGGGATAACACAGATTGAACAGATTCAACGAGATTTTCACAGATTTTTTTTGATTTTAAGCATTAAAAAATCTGTGAAAATCTCGTTGAATCTGTTCAATCTGTGTCGAAAAATATTTTTGTCCTGTGCTAACGATTCTATCAGACTGTTAAAATATCATTGACACAAATTTCAGGAGGCATTGCCCATGACCATTTTTTATCATTCCAAATCGCATTTTGACCAAAATAAATTTTTCGATTGCGTTTCCGATACGTTGACAACGTTGCCAAAGGCTCTTTATCGCTTGCTGGAATGCCCGTATCTGGGTCGATTGTGGTCAAAACACAACGTGCACACGGTTTTACCCCTTGAAAATGAATGTCGCCAATCCGAAAATGAGCCCAATTATCCTCTTCGTAAGGTTGCCCGCCCGAAAAAATAATATTGGGTCGGAAACGGCGCATCGTTATATTTTCTTTGGTTTCCTTGTCCAACCGATTTTTTAAATCCTTCAAAGAGGCTTCTCCAGCGATTAAAATAGGGTAGCCGTCTGCAAAACTGACTATATCGGTTCCTGTATTGAAATCTTCGTCCACACGCCGCGCTGTTTCGTCAGGCATTTTGACTAATTTACAATCCAAACCGAGTGCCGCGCTTAAAATGGAGTCTGCTTTTGGGGAAACAAGTGCTGCGTTGCAACGGTCGTCCCAAATTTCAACCATCATGGTTTCTCCCGATGTTTCATTTAAACCAAGCGTTAGCAAGGTTTGATGATTGGATTTATCATTGATAATCAATTGATTATCTTGAATGAGGGCACGAAAAAGTGCCATTTGGGGATGCGTTCGTTGCGTTAGGAATACGCCGTTTGAATCCACTAACATCCAGCGTCTATCGTATTGAAGCCCCCGTTTTTCGACAATGGCAGAGGATACGGTGTAGCCATCGAAAGATTTTATCGGGTAAATATTGATTTGCGTTACGAATAACATTACAATTTTTTAATTTTTACAAACCCATTTCTGTTTTGGCAAATTGTGATACGAATAGATGTACGGATTTAACGGATTTCACAGATTGGTACAGATTTTTTCTTGTCCTTCCGTAGGAAACTCAGATTCCTACGGAAGGACAACGGAAGGACAAGAAAAAATCCGTACCAATCCATGAAATCCGTTGAATCCGTACATCCATTCGTATCACAATTTGCCAAAATACTTATGTGTTTGCATTTTTAATTTGAATGATTTGGGCAATAATGCTTAATGCAATTTCTTTCGCAGAACGCGCCGCTATCGAAATCCCGACAGGGGAATGAATTTCAGCAATTTGAGTATCCGAAAAACCCATATACGTCAATCGCGCGACTCGTTTTTGATGCGTTTTGCTGCTGCCCAATGCACCAATATATTTAATATCACTCTTCAAAAACAATTCAAGGGCTTGGTCATCTATTTTAGGGTCGTGCGAAAGGATGACCGCATAATCATGCGCATCAAATCGCTCTTCCGATAATGCTTCCGCAGGCCATTCTTCCAACAATTGGTCAGGCACGATTTCAAAACGGGTGCGTTTGGTAAAAATGCCTCTTGGGTCAATCACAATCGTTTTAAAATCAAAATCTTTGGCAAAACGCACCAAATCCACCGTGATATGCGCCGCCCCAACAATAAACAAACGAGGTTTTTTAGGGAAAATCCTTATAAAAAGGCTTTCGCCCGTACTTGCATGCACAATCCCCGTTTGATTAGAATGATATTTTTGCGTGATGACTTTTTGTAATTCATTATCTTCAACGCCTGAAATGCTATTTTCAGATTCTGGAAGCCAAAGTTGATGCTTTCCTGTTGCCATATTCGTGATTAAAACGGCACTTTTATCCTTTTCAAGGGCATCGGAAAGCGCGTTCCAATGGTTTTCATCCTCAAATGCCATCAATTTTTCAATCCAAACGGCAACTTTTCCCCCACAACTTAAACCGACCGTCCAAGCTTCATCATCCGAGATGCCAAACATTTTTTGAACTGGCTTCCCCGTTTTCAAGACTTCCAAACCGATTCGCACCACTTCCCCCTCGATGCACCCGCCCGAAACAGAACCCGCCATCGTCCTATCTTCAAAAATAGCCATGACAGAACCTGCGGGACGCGGCGACGAACCCCAAGTCGTCGTGACCGTCGCCAAAGCAAACGCCCGTTTTTCAAAAACTTTCTGTTTTAATAATTGGAATATTTCCTTCATTTTCTGGTCATTAATGGATTGAGCGAACTTTATTTGAGGACAAAGGTAGCTTAAAAATAGAAAAATCAATTATCCAAGCCGCATTTTTACATTTTTTTCAAATAATAGAATAGTTTTGCACTACTTTTGACTTCTAAGAATAAGATTTCGTACAAGTTCGGGAAACTTTCCAAGTTTCCCGAACTTTATGGGCGAAATGAAATTCTATTTCGTTAAGAAATTGTCAAAAAGTGAAAACCATTACCGTTTTTTCAAACAAACAACGTTTTAACAACAATTCCCAACAAAGTACGATTTTACAAGCGCAATCGCAAAACCATCCATAGCTAACTCATTTCTATAATGATGCAATTTAAATTCATTTTCTCGACCCAACTCTGCTTATTGTTATACAGTAGTTCGGTCGGAGCGCAACAAACCACCGTTTTTACGGAGGCAAACCTTGCTTACAAACGCGGTTTGGATTTTTTTGAAAAAGGTATTTACGGAGCCGCTCAACGCGAATTTCAAGTCTCGCTCGACCAGTTGCGCCCTGCGGTGGAGCCTGAAAGTAAGTTGTTGCGCGGTCGTGCCGAATTATATTTGGCAAAATCCGCAGTGCGCACTGGGCAACCCAATGCAGAACAATTAATTGCCGATTATATTCGGAATTATTCGCCCGACCCGTTAGCAAAACAGGCAATTGTCGAAATGGGCAATTACTATTACAATGCTCAAGAATTTGATAAAGCCTTGCGTTTTTTTGAAATGCTCAACGATTCCGAAATCAGTGGAGAGCTGCGGACAGAGGCTTTTTTCAAAAAAGGGTATGCGTATTTCGTCCGCAAGCAATTCCCAAAAGCAAAAGCCTGTTTTGAGCAAGTCAAGGAAAAAGAAGGCGAATATTTCTATCCCGCCAATTATTATTACGGGATGACGGCTTTTTTTGAAACAAAATATGATGAAGCCATCAAAAGTTTTCAACGGGTCGAAAAAAGCAAAACGTATTCCCAATACATTCCTTATTATTTGACGCAGATTTATTTTGCTCAACATGATTACGATAAGGTGATTACTTACGGAACGCGTGCCGCGCAAGACCCTAAATTGCGCACAGGTCGGGAATTAAATCAATTGATTGGGCAAGCGTATTTTGAGAAAAAAGATTATCCCAATGCCGTCAAATATTTGGAAGTCGGCGCGGAAGGCAATAATAAAATGCGGGAAGAAGACTTTTATCAATTGGGATTTGCGCAATATCGGGTCGGCAAATACGCGGAAGCAGGCAAAAATTTGGAAAATCTCAATCGCACTGCCAATAAAATGGGGCAAAATGCCCTCGTCATGTTGGGCGATTGCTATTTGCGGACGGGCGATAGGGGCGCGGCGCGCAATGCTTTTGCAACCGCTTCTCGAATGAATTTCGACCCTGCGGTACAAGAAGATGCGCTTTTTAATTATGCCAAATTGAGTTATGAATTAAAATATATTCAAGATGCGGTTAATGGCTTGTCGAGCATTCCGCAAGGCAGTCGTTATTATAATGATGCGCAAAATTTAATGGGCGATTTATTGTTGCAAACGCGGGATTACGATGGGGCGATTAAAACCATTGATGGCATTCAATATAAAACCACCAAAATTAAGGAAGCCTATCAAAAAGCCTTGTTATATCGCGGGATTCAATTGATGCAGGAGAGCAAACCGTCGGATGCGAAAAGTTATTTTGAACGTTCCCTGGCAGACCCCATGAATTCCGAAGCAAAAGCCATTGCGCATTTTTGGTTGGGCGATATTGCCAATACGCAAAAAGATTATGCGACCAGCCAACGATATATGAGTCAATTTTTGACTTTGGGCAAAGGTTTGCGCACGTTGCCCGAAGATGCGTCGATGCACTTGGGCAATTACATTCAAGGTTATAATTATTTGAAGCAGAAAAATTATCAGTCGGCTTTGGATTATTTCAAAGAAGCGATTTTTGGCATCAAACAAAATAAAGCCATGATTTATGGCGATGATATTAAACAAAATGTATTAGGCGATGCGATTTTGCGCGCAGGAGACTGTATGTTTAAACGCAATAAATATGATGAAGCGTTAAAATATTACGATGAAGCCGTGACCAATCAATATGCAGGTTATATTTATGCGTTGTATCAAAAAGGGATTATTCAAGGTTTGAAGAATAATAAGGTCGAAAAATTGCTCGCTTTGGAAAAAATTGCCGACCAATATCCCAATTCTGAATTTGCCCCTGCTGCTTTGTTGGAAACTGGCGCGACTTACCAAGAAATGAATCAATTGGATAATGCGTCAAAAGCATTGAATCGATTGTTGAACAATTACAAGGGCAAAACGGAATTGGCTGTACCGGCGTTGATGCGTTTGGGGTTGATTGCGAGCAATCAGGGCAATCAGGAACAAGCGGCGGTTTATTACAAGCAAGTTTTTCAACATCAGCCCAATGCGGTGGATGCAAAAGCGGCTTTGGAGCGTTTGGAAGACATTTATGTACATGATTTGAATCGCCCAGATGATTATTTTGCTTTTTTGAAAACGGTGCCTGGTATGACGGTTGATGGGATGCAGCAAGACAATTTGTTGTTCAAATCGGCGGAAACCCAGTATGAACAAGGCAATTATGACCGCGCTGTGGCGAGTTTTACCACTTATTTGACCCGTTTTCCGAATGGAGTGAATGCTTTACAGGCATATTATGATAGGGGAGAGTCGTATGCCATTTTGAAACAATATGATTCAGCGTTTAGCGATTATGAAACGGTTGCGAATCGCGGTACGGGTAGCAAATATTATTTGAAAGCATTGGGCAAAGCGGCATTGATTGCTTACAATGGCGGTAAAAATTTTGCAAAATCGTATGAATTGTATGACCGTTTGGAAAAAGCGGCTACGACGGAAGAGCAACGTTTTGAAGCGCAATTGGGGGCAATGCGTTCTGCGTATCGCATCAATCGCATGGACGCGGTGTATGATATGGCAACGAAAGTGGCAAATAATCCGCGTGCAACCAAAGAACAAGCGGCGATTGCGAGTTTGTATTTGGGCAAAATTGCTTTTGATAGAAAGGATTATGCGAATGCGAAAACGGCTTTGTTGAAAGCATTGGCAACGTTGAAACCCGATGAGCAAACGGCGGAGGCGGAATATTTGGTGGCATCTATTGATTATGCGCAACGCAATTGGGATGCCGCTTTGGAACGATGTGATAGAGCAAGTCAAAATAGCACTTCGCAATATTGGTCTGCAAAATGTGTTGTTTTGCAATCAGATATATATGCAGATAAGAATGATTTGTTTAATGCAAGGGCGGCTTTGGAAGCGGTGATTGATAATTTCAAAGACGACCCTGAGACGAATATGAAAAGTGTGGTTTCGGAAGCGCGCACTAAATTGAAAGCATTGGAGGAAAAAGAAAAGAAAAAATCCAGAATTGACCCGAACAAAAATAATGGTCTCATCGAATTGGATAACGGTAAATAGTGTTTTTAGTTTACAAATTACGATTACGGTACAATGGGGACACGGATAACGCGGATTTTGCAGATTTACACGGATTTTTTTTTGAGCATGAATTTTCAAAAATCCGCGTAAATCCGTAAAAATCCGCGTCCTCCGCGTTCCAATCGTATCCTAACTTACTTAATTTTAACAAAAAGGTGCGTCGCACCGCAATATTGGTGGTATGAACAAAAGTTTTTTAATTTTATATAGTTGTCTCTTCGCTATTGGCGCGCAAGGACAAAAAACAACAGGCGGTTCGGTTCAAGATCAAAGTCAAGAAGTCATTAAGAATTTCGATGCCCGTTTGATTGAAACCGAAAAGGTTAAAACGACTCCTTATTTACCTGCGGTGGACACCAGCGTTAAAGCGCAGACCTATAGTGTACCCAATCGGAGCGTGAGTTTAGATTACTTGCCGCCCAAATTGCGTCCTGTGGCGATGAAAGTGGAGGCTTTGCCGCCTCAATACAATGGTTACGTCAAAGCAGGGTACGGTTCACCCAATTCGCCCTATTTCGATGCGGCGTATCGGTTGGCAGAAGCGAAGCAATATAATTTAAATTTTAAATTTAAACACCATTCTGCCGATTTTAAAACCCTTGAAAATCAACACTTTGCGACCACAGGCGGTGATATTTCAGGTTCATTCTTCGCGCCTCAACAAGGTTTAGCCGTAGATGGACAAGTCGGTTTTAAACAAGATGCACAATGGTATTATGGTTACAACCATGCCAAAGATACGTTCAATAGTGAGGCATCGCGCCAACATTTTAACGTGTTCAACATCGGCGCGAGCGTCTATAATTCCGCTAAAACCGCCGCAGATATTGATTATCGGGCAGATATAAAGTTTTATAACCTGTCTGATTTTCAAGGAACGCATGAAAATGAATTTGCAATAGATTTGAAAGCAGCAAAATGGATTCAAGAAAAACATCCCGTTGGAATTGCTTTGAAAGGAGAATTTTTAAGCAATGACACGGTTAGTAACGGTAAATCACAAGATTTGAATACTTTACGCTTGCAACCTTTTTTCATTTATCATGCAGACCAGTTTAAAGTGAAGATTGGGGCAAATTTGGGTTATTACAAAGACGATTTTTATCCTATGCCCGATATTGAAGCCTCTTTCAATTTGGGCGGCAATTTATCTGCGTATGCAGGTTGGAAAGGCGATTTTATCCGCTATTCTTATCGAAATTTGTCTTCGTATAATCCATACGTTTTGCCGCGCATCAAAATTACGGCGGGACAACAATTGGAATATTTCGGCGGCGTGAAAGGTGCGGTTTCGTTTTTGGATTACCAGATTCAAGCAGGTTGGAGTAATTTTCGGAATTTAGCCTTGTTCCTTTCAGATAGTTCCGATAAGTTTAAAAGGTTTAAAACCATTTATGATACGGTTGGAATTTTCAATATTAGAGCGACGATTACGGCACGTCCTATCAAAGATTTGGAAATAACGGGTACGTTGAGCCAAAATGCGTATTCACCCATGACGCAAGAACGGGCTTGGGGTTTGCCGTCCTTGGATTGGAATATTGCAGCAAAATATATGATTCTGCCAGAAAAGGCTTTCGCAAAAGCCCAGTTGTTCGTTCAAAACGGGGTCAATTACAAAAATGCACAAGGACAAGCAGACCGTCTTGGGGCATTGTTTGATTTGAGTGTGGGGGCGGAATATTGGTTTGCGAAAAATATAGGTGCGTTTGTAGATATTAATAATCTTTTGAATAATAAGCGGGAGCGTTGGTACAATTATCCTACTTATGGACTTAATATTTATGGGGGGGTTACGGCGCGCTTTTAAGGAATTGCGGTGCGGTTGGAATTCGGATTAAATACTTTTCATCACAGATGGAACAGATTTCACAAGATTTTCACAGATTTTTAACCGTTAAAACAAAAAAAATCTGTGAAAATCTCGTGGAATCTGTTCCATCTGTGATGAAAAGTATTTAATCCGAATTCCTCGTTTCTCGTATTTTATCCAACAAAGCGTTGAGTAATTCCGCTTCTTTTTCGTCCAAGTTTCCCAAAACGCCAATAATTCGATTATGATATCCATCAATAACCTCTAATAATTGAATGCCCTTTTCTTGAATATTCAAATTTTGAATCCGACGGTTCGTCATACTTTCAGCCCTCAAAACCAATCCTTTATCAATCAATCTATCCGTAATCCGAGTGACATTGGACGATGGAAAAATCATCCGAGCTTGCACATCGCCGACAGAAATCGATAGAGGATGCTTGCCGCGCAAAATGCGCAACAAATTATATTGCTGAGGCGTTAAACCAAACCCTTTTAAAAGATTGGTCTGGTACATCGTCACAAAATTACCCGTAAATATAAGGTTAATCAATAATTTTTGATACTCGTCTTTAAACTTTGCTTGCTGAATTTGCAGGTCTATTTTCATTATATAGATGGTGAACCGAAAGGTTTAAAATAAACAGCAAAGTTAATATAATTTTCTAAAAAAAAAATATTTTTCGGAAAAGAGTGACTTGTATTCGTTTTAAAATGTGGATTTCTAATTTCATAAATCATTAAAAATCAATGCCTTTCAAAAATAAAAATCCACATTTCAAAAAACTTAATGCTCTTTTAATACCACAAATTTATTTAATAAAATTCTTAATCCTGCACCTTCCGTCATCAAAAAATAAATGCCATCTTGAAAATTGGACACATCTAATTTGATTTGCCTGCTTGGAAAATTATCTTCCTGCATTGCCCAAACCATTTTGCCAAACCCGTCATAAATGCGCAATCCGCCTTTTCCGCCGCCATAAGCATTCAAATCAATCGTTAATTCTTCCTTTACAGGATTCGGATACAATTGGATTTGTTCCTTAAAAAGAACATAATTAGCAGGTTTCAAAGCCGCCGCGTCCGTGAAAAAAACCGTATAATCTTCAATTTCGCCCACATCCACTGTATCACAATAACCGATTGCCTCCGCCCCCTGACGCATCACGATACGCATCCGATAGGGGATACCGGATACCAAATTAGAAGGCATAAACATTAAAGTATTGACCCAATCTTTACCTTGTGAAGACCAAATATTTTCCGTCAATGCAAAATGCCCATCTCTATCGTAATCCATCCACACTTTCCAGAAAACATCCGTCGGCGTGCTTGCAAAACTCGGTTTTAAAGCCAATGGAACCGCTTGGCTTTTTAAAATCGTGAAATTTTTACCAATAAAATTACCATAACCTTCTTTCCCAGAATTATAGGTCGAATCCCCAAAACGAACCGATGAAATCCATACATTAGACGCGATGCCGCCCGCCGTGCAATAATTATTCCCATTCGCAGTCCCATAAGAGGGCGGCAGGGGCGTACCACTTGCCTCACTTATATTTAACGTGTAATCTTCCACCTCGCCCAATTCATATACCCCACAAGCATTAGGAAACGTATCTCGTTGCATGGCAATCCGAATTCGAGCATTGCCCAAAGGTACATTCGCAGGAATCGGTACATTGACCTTGAATCTACCAATATCCGTAGTAGAAACCACCATTTCGCCCGCATCCGAAAAATCTTTATTTCCATTAAAATCTATCCAAATCCGCCAATGGAGCGGGTACATTTGCCAAGCATATCCAGCCGTTAATTCAAAAACCGTTGTTTTGCCTCGTTGTGCGCGGAAAACCTTATTCGTGAAATCGGCATAACATTCTTTAAAACTGCCATAATAAGCACTTTCATTTTCAATGCGTTCAATCCAGTTATACCAAGGCTGATTGCCTTTGGCTTCGCAATAAGCTGTAGGGGGTATTTTAATATTATCACTTACGGTAACAGTGACGTAATCTATTGCAACATAAACCTTTCCATTCAAAAATCGATTGTCTGTTGCAGAAAAACGCAACGTGTAAGTACCCGCAGCACTAAAATTAGCCTGTGTTTTTCGATTAAAAGCATCCGAAAAAGTAACTGTTCCCGTACCACTGATTTTTTCCCACCGTACCGACATCACACTATCTACAGCATTATTCAGTGCAACAGCTCCTGTCAGTGCGACAGGCTGCCCCACTTGCGTCGATTTATCATCTCCCGCGTCTGCTGCATGCGATTGAGTCGCATTCGTCATGGTCGAAAAATATTTTTTGAAAAATGCCAATCGCCCCGTCCAATATTCTTCGGGATGCGCATGCCCCATTTGAGGCGCGTGAAAAACAAGCGTTTTTTGCCGCAATTGAGCTAATGCCGCGAATGAAGTTGCTGCGGGCGTTACATCATCTTGATAACCGACGATAGCATAAGTCGCACCTTGAAACCTTTTCGCAAAATGAATCGCATCATAATATTTGACCGCAACAGAAGCTAAAGCTTCGGTATTGGCAATATTTGCAATTCGAGCTTGAAACAAATAAGCGGGAAAACCACTAGCTTTCCCGATTTTAAAAGCGGAATGTTCGCATAACGCAGGATTACTGATGGCAATCAATTTGATTCGATTGTCCAAACCTGCCGCGCAAAGGGCTAAACCGCCACCTTGACTGGTGCCAACAATGCCAATATCAGTTTTATTAAAATCCGGGCGTGTGAATAGGTAATTGATGGCTTGAACCACTCCAAGAAGCGCGTATCGATAGTAAAAACCTGCTTTATCGGTGATAATATTGGGTTTATAGGCATTGGGGTCTTGTAATAGCGGGTCGGTGTTGTGAACGCTGAGGCTCACACAAATCGCTCTGCCTTGTTGAGGAATCATTTCATCTGGGGAACAAACCCCTGGTGCATCTCCATAAGAGGGTAGGGAGATGATTGCGGGAAACGGTCCCGTAACGGCATTAGACGGTGTACTTTCGGGCACGCTGATATAGCCATACACTCTGCGCCCTTCAATATTTCCCAAGCTCAATTTGTAGGTTGCGAACCCGTAACCGCGTCTGTAAAAAGTGACCTCGGGCGTAAGTGGAACGTTATTGATAAGATTTTTTTGGCTGTTCCAAAAAGCATCAAAATCCGTTGGTTCTGCTTCGGCAGGGGTGATGTCCATGGGCGAAAAAGCGGCGGCGGACATTCTTGTAACCCCATTTTGCGTGACCGCACATAAAACAACGCCTGGTTCTGTGTGGCGATAGGGTAGGGACGCGGGTTGCCCTGCTATGATTGGGATATTGCCCGTAGCAATCGGAGTCGTTTTGTTATCATAGTAGAGTTTATACGCCGCTGTCCCTGACGCAGTGCTGGAAATCAGGAAATTGGCGGCTGTGCCTACGGAATAATTGGCTGTTGGTCGGTCAGTTGTCAGAGTCAATTGCGCATACATGGAGGATATGCTGCCTAATAAATAAAAACACAAGAATAAGTTGCGATGCAATCGTCGTGTAACCATGCTATTCATAGCAGTTTTGATTTTTTTGACAAAAAAATTAGGAAAGATCGGTCTGCTGTGCAGGTATGGAAATAATAAAGCATCGTTTCAAATTTATTGATGCAAAAATAAGTCATTTAATGAAAAAAAGTTGTTTTTAATTTGTTTTTAAAAGATAATTTTATTTTAAATTTGATTAAAATTTCAATTATTAAATAAGTAAATTGTTTTAAAATTTTTAGTTTTTAATTATCGATAAGATATAGATAAATTAATTATTATCCTTACAAATAGATACGAATTAGATA
>JBDKKX010000102.1:0-12225 GCA_039795795.1 Bacteroidota bacterium
CAACACCCAATAATTAGAAGCAGAAATATCAAATTTTTGTTGAATCATGTCAGGTGATTCATCATTTAAATATTTTGCTATGAAAATATGAGACATTAAATCTGGCAATTTGTTGAGACATTGGTTCAAAATGACATAAAATTCATTTTTTTCCGTCGCATCATGGTCAATTTGCCAACGTTTAGGTTTTTTGTCGGCGAGCCAGTGGTTAAAATTTTTCTCATCAAAATAATAACCAGAAAATTGGTCATTTAGTTCTAAAAAATTATTTTTTTTTGCATTTTTGAAGTAATCCAAAATTTTATAATGCAAAATACTGAAAAGCCAAGTTTTCTCTTGACACTCGCCTCGAAAATTGGAAGCTGCGACTAAGGCAGCCATTAACGCATCTTGCACAATGTCTTCGGCAAGCGTTCGATTTTTTAAACGCAGGTAAGCGAACGAATATAAATTATCGCCATATCGTTCTACCCATTGTTTTGGTTCAAGCATGTTGGTTTTATTTTGTATGGAAAATTGAAAATGTGGGGCGTTGGAATTCGGATTAAATGGGATTTTTTTGGGATTAAATAGGATTGATTTTTTAGGATTTATCGGATTTTCAAGGGATATTTCATTTTAGGGTTACACTTGGATATATTGTGATACGAATGGATGTACGGATTCAACAGATTTCACGGATTCGTACGGATTTTTTTTAAACCCCAATGCTTTGTTTCCAGCAAAAAATAAAAAAAATCCGTACGAATCGGTGAAATCCGTTGAATCCGTACATCCATTCGTATCATAATATATCCCAAAGTGTAACCTACTTTTCGCACTCTATGAAACATCTCTTGAAAATGAAAATCCTATAAATCCTAAAAAATCAATCTTATTTAATCCCAAAAAAAATCCCATTTAATCCAAATTCCAACGCCCCACACGATTTACCTCAATCTATCGGAAGATCGCACTAATTTTTCATCCTGCCCGATATAACGAGCCGCTAACAAGGCACTTACAACACCCAAAATATCCACCACCCATGCCCAGCCCGAAAGGTTGCCTTCCCGATATCGAGACAGCATTAAACCCGCTATTGCTGCGGTTACGAATCCGTCCAGCGCGCTCAAATAAGCAATTTTTTGTTGCAAACGCCGATTGTTATACAAAAAAATCGCTCCAAAAGCAGACAAACCCGCCAATATCGAAAAAATAAGGAGTATTTTTGAGTCAAAAATGTTGAATTTGCCATCGTCCCAAATCGGATTTGAAGTTGCACCCGCGTCCATATCGGTTGCGCGGGAAGCGAAAAAAACGGGTTGCAAAAACAAGGAAAAATTAAAAACACTGCTTAATAGTAAAAATACAGACTGAATTCTTTGAATCATGGTTGTTTTTTTTGAAATTATTATGAGATTGTGATTGAATGTCCCAATAATTGTTAGGATATTTGCGACGATTTCGGAATCGAAACAAAGGTATAAAATTTTCAATTTTCCAATACATTGGTTTTTGGCAATCCAAAAATCGTATCACGAAAAATCCAGCACCCCAAACATGGTCAACATGAATCAGCCTTCCCCCGCGTTTGAAACTTGGCATGAAGCCGAAATCCTTTTATTAAATCGTTCGCTTAAAAAAGCATTGAAAATCACGGAGTTAGGTCTTCAAACTGCCTTTTCGGATGCTGAAAAAGCGACTGGACTGCTTTTGAAAGGCAGCATTTTACACGTCGCGGGTCGGTATCAAGGCAATCGGGCGTTGTTGGACGATGCGTTGACGCAGTTGCAAGAGGCGATGGCATTGGGCGCGGCGGACACGACGCTTTGTCATCGGGCGCGCCTCGAACAAGGTTACACCTTATTATATATGCACGATGAGGCGGCGGCTTTTGAGGTTTTCGAGGCGTTATTCCAAGAAACGACTGCGAAAAATGTGATTTCGTTTCGCGCCCTTATCGGCATGAGCTACGTCTGGGAAGCCAAAAATGACCTCCAAAAAGCATTACAAACCGTTCGAGACGCGGGCGAACTCCTCAAAACGTATCCTCACTGGTCTTCTGACGCAAATTTATTAGAATTGTATCGTCAATTGGCGCATCTTTATTTGAAGAGACAAGAATATGCCAAAATTGCAGAATATAGTGAACCGATGTTAGAAATCAGTCGGCGATTGGGGGCGATGGAATATGAAGTGACGGCATTGTGCAATTTGGCGATTGTGCATAGTTTTAATTCGGAATATTTGCCGTCGATGCAGTTTTTTTTGGAGTCGGATGAAAAAAGTCGGCGCATTGGTTTTCGGTACAATAGTGCGAATTGCACCATTAATATCGGTACGATTTACGCGCAATTGTACAATTATGAGCAGGCTTTGGAGAAATATCGCATGGTTTTGACCGATTATCGGGATATTTTGAGCGATAGTCGCCTGATGGCTATCAATAATAATATTGGAAATATTTATTTTATGATGGAGGATTTGCCTTTGTCATTGGCGTATTTTGAGGAATGTCTGCGGTTGGCGCAAGTGGCGGGCAATCGGCAGATGACTGCGTACGCGCTCGCGCAGATGGGGCGTAATTATTTGGCAATGGGCGATGCGGACAAGGCTTTTGATACGGGCAAAAAATCGGCGGATTTGATGAATGAATTAGGGCGGATGGTCAATGGAAAACAAATTAATTTGTTGAATTCGGCGCATTTGCAACTTTTATTTGAAAATACTTCAGGTGCTTATCGATTTGCGGTACAAGGAATTGCGGTGGCGCGGCGGATGCGCGATGTGATTTCTGAATTGCGCGGTTTGAAATTGTTGTCTGATATTTTGAAAAAGGAAAAAGATTACCGTCGGGCGTTGCGTTGTCAAGCGATTAGCTCACAATTGCGCGACGAAATTGCCAAAACCCAACGAAATCGGCAGATGATTGACCTCGAAATCAAGTATTCTTTGCGGGATAAACGCCGTCGAATTGAGGAATTGACCAAAGAAAATCGGTATCAAGGGCAATTATTAGAGCAAAGTAAGCAAATCGCCAAGCAAAATGAGGAATTGCGCCAAGCCAATGAAGAATTGAGGCAATTTGCATATATTACTTCTCACGATTTGAAAGAACCATTGCGAATGATTGGCAGTTTTACGCAAATTATTCACAATCGGTTTAAGGCAACGATGGATGAAAATAATAAGATTTATTTTCAATATATCAACGAGGGCGTGACACGGATGAACAGTTTGCTGGACGCGCTTTTGCAATATGCGACGATTGGCAAAGCGGATTTGGAACGCGAAATGATTAGTTTAGAAGATGCTGGGAAATTGGCATGTCAGAATTTGCATGTCAAAATCCACGAGACGGAAGCGCATGTTGAGTTTGACAATCTACCGATTCTATTGAGTGTGCCGTCTTTATTGATACAATTATTTCAGAATTTGATTGGCAATGCCATTAAATTTCGGCGGGAAGCCTTTCCGCCTGTCGTCTTAATCACGGGGGAAATGCAGGGCGATGAACACCTGATTAAGGTGCAAGATAATGGCATCGGGATTGACCCCGAACATCGAGAACGGATTTTTATCATTTTCCAACGGTTGCACACGCGCCAAAAATATGAAGGAACGGGGATTGGATTAGCGATTTGTCAAAAAATCGTTCAACGATTGGGCGGGCGGATTTGGGTAGAATCTGAAAATGGTTATGGTTCAACTTTTTGTTTTACATTACCAAAATAATGCGTTATATTCCGCAAAGGGGTAAAAAAATTTTTTTTTATCGCTCAAAATACAATGATTTTTTGAGGATTAGTAAAAAAGTTGCCGAATCCTATTATATTTGCCGCCTTAAAACCTCAATTTAAACATACTGTTTACAATTATCGTTTTTTTTTAAACCGTTATCACGAAAAATGAGTAAACCGGGCATTCCAGCAGGAACACGCGATTTTTCGCCCGAACAAGTTGAAAAACGCAATTACATTTTCGACACGATTCGGCGCGTTTTCCAAAAATATGGCTTTCGACCAATCGAAACGCCCGCTATGGAGAATTTATCCTCTTTGATGGGCAAATATGGTGAAGAAGGTGACAAATTGTTGTTTAAAATCTTGCACAATGGCGATAAATTGAAAGATGCCGTTGGGTATTTGACGGAGGGAAATGACTCCTCACCAGCAACGCTACTGAGCGAGAAGGGTTTGCGTTACGACCTAACCGTACCGTTTGCGCGCTATGTAGTGTCGCATCAGAATGAAATAAAATTCCCGTTCAAGCGTTATCAGATTCAACCAGTCTGGCGGGGCGATGCGCCGCAACGCGGTCGATATAGAGAATTTTATCAATGTGATGCTGACGTAATTGGTTCAAGTTCATTGATTTACGAAGCAGAATTGATTCGGATGTACGATGAAGTCTTCACTCAATTTGGGTTGAAAGTCGTCATTAAAATGAACAATCGCAAAATTTTATTTGGCATGGCGGAAGCTGCGGGCATTTCGAGTAAGTTTGTAGAGATGACCACCGCTTTGGATAAATTGGATAAAATTGGTTGGGAAGGGGTTCAAGCGGAATTGTTGCAACGCGGCATTAGCGGCGGGGCGATTGGCGTGATTCAAAAAATTTTGCAAGTGGATTCCTTAGCAGGTTTGAAGAAATATGCTACATTTAGTCCGTCTTTGGAAAAAGGGATTGAAGAATTGGAGAAATTTCATTATTACTTTGATTTACTGCCGACTACGAATGAAGTTAAATTTGATATAACTTTAGCGCGGGGATTGAATTATTACACAGGCTGCATCGTGGAAGTTAAAGCGATTGATGTGCCAGCGATGGGCAGTGTGGGCGGCGGCGGTCGTTATGACGATTTGACAGGCGTTTTTGGGTTGAAAAACGTTTCTGGAGTAGGTATTTCTTTTGGTGCGGACCGGATTTATGATTGTTTGCAATCTTTGAGTTTGTTTCCGAAAGAGACAGCATCGAATGTAAAAGTCTTGTTTGTGTCTTTTGACGAGGTGACGCATCGATATGCCTATAAATGTTTGCTTGAAATGCGCAAATCGGGTGTTTCGGCAGAGATTTATCCCGAACCTGCTCGGTTACAGAAGCAGATGAAATATGCGAATGATAGAAAAATACCATTTGTCGCGTTGATAGGCGGCGAAGAGATGGAATCTGAAATTATGACTTTACGGAATATGGAATCGGGTGGGCAAGAAAGAGTTAATTTAGAAACTGCCATCCGCAAATTAAAATGATGAATGATAAATGATGTGGCTGTCTCAAAAGGGTAAAATTAAATTTTTAGACCCAATATTATTCGGTTGTGATACGAATGGATGTACGGATTTCACCGATTTCACGGATTCATACGGATTTTTTGTCCCTCAAATCCGTATGAATCCGTGAAATCGGTGAAATCCGTACATCCATTCGTATCACAACCCAATAATATTTTGTGATTTTTTCTTTTGAGACAGCCACATTCATTCACCATTCAATTCACTCATTCAATTTTCAAGCAATGCCTTCTCCCAAATATAAAAAATTAGCCGATTTACAAGCTGATTTGCATTCAAACAAAACAACTTGTGTTAAAATCGTCCAATATTACCTCAACCGTATCGAAACTACCCGTTCTCTGAACGCCTACGTCGAAGTTTTCCAGTCTGAATCCCTGCAACAGGCAACTGAATTAGATAAAAAATTTAAAGAAAACCCAAAAAGTGTTGGACGTTTGTTCGGCGCGGTCATTTCTATTAAAGACGTGATTTGCTATGCGGGACATGAAGTGACGGCATCAAGTAAGATTTTAGGCGGTTTTCGGTCGCTGTACTCCGCGACGGCGGTAGAAAGGTTGTTAGCCGAAGACGCAATTATCATCGGACGCACGAATTGTGACCAATTTGCGATGGGTTCAAGCAATGAAAACTCCGTTTATGGCGCGGTTCGGAACGCAGCGAATCCCGATAAAATACCGGGCGGTTCGTCGGGCGGTGCGGCGGTGTCGGTGCAAGCCGATACTTGTTGGGCGGCATTGGGTTCGGATACAGGCGGTTCGGTGCGGCAGCCTGCGGCGTTTTGCAGTGTGATTGGTCTGAAACCGACTTATGGGCGGATTTCTCGGCATGGATTATTGGCGTATGGTTCGTCCTTCGACCAAATCGGTACTTTGACGCACAGCGTTGAAGATGCAGCCTTATTATTAGAACTCATGGCGGGTGCAGACGATTTTGATGGAACGGCGAGTCAATTGCCTGTCCCAACGTATTTTACAGATTTGAAAAAGGTTTCAACCGAAACCGATTCACAAAAAAAATCCCTTGTCTATTTTAGACAAGCCGTTGATAATGAAGGCATTGACCCACTGATTCGGCAAAAAACGCTGGATTTTATGGAACATTTGAAACAAAAAGGACATACGATAGAGGCAGTTGATTTTGAATATTTGGATTATATTATACCAGCATATTATGTATTGACCACAGCGGAAGCGTCCTCGAACCTGTCTCGATACGATGGTGTGCGGTACGGATATCGCGCCGAAAATGCGAAAACATTGGATGAAGTGTACAAAAAATCGCGGACAGAAGGATTTTCCGAAGAAGTTAAAAGACGGATTATGTTAGGAACATTTGTGTTAAGTTCAGGATATTACGATGCGTATTACACGAAGGCTCAACAAGTTAGGCGATTAATTGCAGAACGGACTCAGGAGCTTTTAAGCAAATATGATTTTATATTGATGCCTACATCACCCGTTCCTGCATGGAATCTTGGCGCAAAAATAGATGACCCAGTCTCCATGTATCTAATGGACATTTTTACCGTCCAAGCAAATATGGCAGGTATCCCAGCAATTTCCTTGCCAATTGGAAAGGATATAGCAGGTTGCGGGATAGGAATTCAGTTGATGGCGGCAAAATTCAAAGAAAACCATCTTTTAAAATTTGTTAAAAGCATACAATAGAGAAATAAAATTTGGTTTTGTAAAAGAGAGAAAACTTTACAAAGTCACAATTTAGCGGTTTTAAGGTACGTTACGTAAATATATTGTTAATTTATTGTAATTGAAAAGTTAATAAAAACGTCATAAATTGACTATGAACGATTTAAAAATGTTTAAACGATTCATATTTTCATAATACCTTTATAATCAACGACTTATATCTGGTTAAATAAATTTAAGGTTAAAAAATAGATACATATTTTATATAGTGAACTTCGCAAATTTTGAAATAAAATGCTGAAAAGAAATTTTTTTTAAAATTTTATTAAAAAAAGTATTGCAAATATAAAATGTGTGTATATCTTTGTATCGCCAAGAAATTAATAACCTTAATGCCAGACGGCTTCCCCGACATTACAAATTGTCAGAATAAAATTTTGACCATTTTTTTGCGTTCCTTATACAACCCTGTATGCTCGTTTTAAAGCAAATTATTAAAAAGAATCAGTAGTAGCAAAATTATTTTTGAGTCACTAACAAATATAGAAAGTACAAATTTAATTTTTTTTTTGGACAATCGGAAAACTAAGTTTATCTTTGTTGAACGTTTAATTGTTTAATAGAACTGAACTTATAAACCCCGATGGATCTACAGCAAAATTTCATTACAGGACGCAATTTTTTAAAAAAGTTAAAACAAACAGCATGAAAAGAAACTTGCTCGGTATTATGACAGTGTTTACACTTGTCGGTTCGACCGCGTCAAGCGTCGCCCAAAATATAGAGGAGGGTTTGAAAACGCTTCCGTGCATTGCGCGCACGAGTGTTGACCCTTCCAATATTGCGAAAAGAGTTTCCGTTTACCTGCGGGGTAAAAAAGAAACGGAAAGAATCATCGGACGTTCCGCGATTTTTTTTCCAGTCATCGAACAGTATTTGAAGGATTACAAACTGCCCGATGATTTGAAATACGTCACTGTGCTGGAAACCGAATTGAATAACCATGATGTGTCGGGTTCGGGCGCGTCAGGGGTCTGGCAGTTGATGCCCGATGTCAAGGAGGAATTTGGGTTGCGAGTGGACGGTGTGGTGGACGAACGCTATGATGTCTATAAGGCGACAGAGGCTGCTCTCAAAGATTTTAAGCGGATGTATAACGCTTTTAGTGAATGGGAAATGGCTCTTGCAGGCTACAATTGTGGGGTCGGCAAATTAACGACTGCCGTTAAAAAGGCTCGAAGTAAAGAATTTGATAAGGTAAAGGCATTTTTGCCCGAAGAGACGCAGAATTATATTCCGAAATTCATTGCGTTCACTTATTTGATGAAAAACTACAAAGCCCATGGTTTAAAACCGCACTTGCCTGAATTAGATTTACAACTCCTTACACGCACGAAAGTTACAAATTATATTTCGTTGCAAACTGTTGCCGACGTAACTGGTTTGACGCTTGAATCGGTCAAACAATTGAATCCGCATTTTGGCAACGGCTACATTCCAGACGACCCGAAAGGCAATAATGTGGTATTGCCGCGCCGCGTTTTGAATGCGTTTAATGATTATATGTCGCATCCCGATGGCTCGACTTCTTCGGGTTTGAATTTCAGCCCGATTGTGATGAACGATATGCCGGGTTTGCACGATGACCCGAATTATATTAAGACAAGTTATACGGTTGCAGATGGCGAACATATCGAAATGTTAGCAGAAATTTTCAACTGTACGCCATATAATATTCGGATGTGGAATAATATTGAGGAAGATTATGTTTATATTGGGCAGGAATTGACTTTATATTTGCCCAAAGTGATTCCAAAACGGGTTTAACTTTTTTATCATACAATAGCATTTTTTTAGGACAAAACGAAAAACTTTACAGAAATTTCATGTAGTTTAACTTACTCTTGGGAAACACCCAACGAAAAAACGGGGGCAATCTTTGCGGATTGCCCCTTTGTTGTATAAAATTAATTATGTTTTTTTTCTTTTTTGGCAAAAGCTTTGGTATTAACTTCCACAAATTTTATCCAACGGTCTAATAATTGCTTAAAATCAGCAACTGATACAGTTAAAGCTTTGTTTTCGCGCCGTTCCCTCATTTGAACCCCTTCAATAATGCCTTTATGTAAAACAATATTTAATTCAAAGCGAAACCAGTCATTTAAACTTGGGATAACTCTATCCTCTTCGTCAAAATTAGTTCGTTTACCCATTTCAACTTCTTGTAACTGTTTGCGAATGGATTTAAAGTAGTTCATATTAATGTTGCCTTCAAACAAATTGCAAAATAACTCCCATTCTTCCTTTCGAGGGTAGGAAGCAAAATTAATGTCATCATTGTGACTATTAAAACCCATACTGAAATTAACCATATTTTAGTCTATTTTTTTTAAAAATGCTGATGTTATAATGGATGATCGTAAATATCCTTCTATTTCAATTTTTTTTCCATTAAAAGAGATGACTCCATTCCACAAATAACCATTCATTTGCCTAACGATAAATGCCTCACTAATCATCGTTTCAATTTGAATTTCCGTCATTCCCTCTAAAAAAGTAGAAGATAATTTTGATTTTTTAGACATCTTTTTTGATTTCCTTGTCCAGACTCTATTAGCAAGTGTTTTATTTTTATTTATGCTTTTAATATCATCCGTGCTTGGTATCCATATTGCTGGATCAACGACTCCGTAAGCCTTTTTTCCTAATATATCTGTTGTTGGAGTTTGAGGAGAAGATGTATAACTTAACAATGCTTGTCCATCCACAAGAGTAATAGACTTCAATGAATTTATTTCATCAATAGAGTGCAAACCATCAAAACTAACTCCTGCAATATTATCCTGCCGTAACAATCCTGCTGCAAAAACAGCATCTGATTTAAATTTATCTTCCATTACTGCCCATATTTCTCTAGGTGAAGCAGTAAACATGGGCGTTGCGTCTTTAAATTCAATGGTGACTACCCCTTTGTAAATATGTCCAGCTACGACTTCTTGTGTTAATTCAGGGACGCGCCGCCTACCATTTTTTACCCACTGTAACCATGCAGTATTTGTCCTATTAATATTAGTTGAATTCGTTCTCCAAATATTTAGAATGATTAAATCTTTAACCACCAACTCAAGACCAGTATTATCTAAACCAAAATCTGAAAAAAATAGATTCAAGTCAGATGTACTAAATCTATCTATTATGGTTAAAAACGCGGCAAAATCAAGATTACTTACACCTTGCATAAGGCAAACTTTATCTAACCCTATTCTAACACTTGCATTTATACCAGGTTTTGAACCAATTTGAACGGCTCGGGCACCATCTGGTCGGATACCACATTGAGACTGGGCATTTAAAAAACTGTAACTAAAAATCAATAAAAAGAACATAAAAATCTGTCGAAGCGTTAATAGAGACAGCGATTTATTGATTTTCGATGATGATTGAATGAAAAATTGAACCATACAAAATGTTTTTAATGTAAGAAAATAGATGTATTTGTTTTCGATGCAAAGATAAACAAGGTTTTTAAAAAAGAAAGTGCTTTGTTATAAAAACAACAACAAGGGATAACTTTTATTCCCTTGTTGTTGTTGTAAATACACAGAGGATTATCATTTATCATACACAATACATGTATATTATGTATGTTATGGGTTTGCAAAAACAGTGAAAAGTGTATCCACAGGTTTTTCCTTTTGGAAATTACTTTTAAGCGGCACCGAAACCCCTAATTTCGATTTTAAAGCAATCGTTGTATGGTCAATTTCTTCAATTTTAGCGGGGATATAAAAGAAATCTTTCAAATAAGCCCAATCTTCATTGCGTAAACTCACCACTTCATCCAAATAATAACTGACCCAAGCATCGCCTAATTTTGAAAAAATAGTTTCTTGCGCCAATTTTTGTTTGGTAATTTCCACATATTGCGCATCCAATTCAAAGCCAATGTACTTTCGACCCAATCGTTTTGCTGCAATTGCCGTCGTACCCGTCCCGTTGAACGGGTCTAATACGATGTCGCCCTCCTCAGTGGACATCAAAATAATGCGTTCCATCAAATGAATCGGCAATTGACACGGATGCTCATCTCGATATTTATTATGTTTAACTCGGTGAATATCCGTCCAAACGTCCGAAACCAAGGGACCAAAAGGATGTAATAATGATTTTTTCCCCCCATAATCTTTTGCCAAAATCCGTTCTTTTCGAGTCCGCTTATGCGGATATCGGATTTCATGGAATTTTAATTGCTTGGCATCTTTCGCATAAAATAAAATACCATAATGATTGGGTTGCAACGTTTTACCCATCGGTGCAGTAGGCGCATCCCAACTAATCCAATGTTTAAAATCCGCTTGTTTATTCAAAAAAGTGGTATAATACGTCAACCATTTTGGAATATTATGCAAAAAAATCGCTCCAGTCGGCTTCGTAATCCGCACCATTTCACTAATCCAACTTTCGCACCAATCCAAATATTCTTGTAAAGCCAATTTGTCTTTATAAGAATTGTAACCTTTTTTCAGATTGAATGGCGGGTCTGCAAAAGTCATATCTACACTATTGTCAGGCATCGTTTTAAGCAATGCCAAGCAATCGCCTTGAATGATATTATTGACATAATTTTCTATCATTTTACTATCTCTTTTTGAATAAATTGTTTAAAACGTTCCATTTCGTCGGGATGAAAAGTAAAAACTTCATCAAAAGCATCTACTAATCGATTTAAATCGCCTTTGCGCACATACCAACCAATCCCATCTATAAACCCAATAAACTTTGCTTTTGGATAATAATGAGCAATTAAAGTTCTGATAGTACCCTCTGTTTTGGCTTTATCGCCCTGTGCAGAAGAAGTCGTCACCACAAAAGAACTTTCAATAATAATTTTCGGATTGTGCTTACTCGGTATGATAAAATCCATCGTTCTTTTCGCAATGGTTTCATTTTCAAAGAGTTCTGTTAAATCGCCTTTTTCAAATGGGATATTTAAATCATCCAACAACGCTGCAATTAAGGAACGTTCTGGATTATTATCCGCCTTTCCCGAATAAGAACCCTTTTCTTTATACCGAACTAAGGTATCAATCATGGCATTTGAGTCAAAACTCAGTTTAGAGATGCTCAATTTTTTGAGTTCAAATAAAGGCAACATCCCTGCTAAAAAAGGAACAGTTGCGCCTTCAAAAAACAAATTAATAATTCCTTTTCTGAAAAAAGAATTGGTTTTCAATAAGTTACTAATTTTAGCATCTCCCCATTCCTTTACTTCTAAATCTGTATTATTTGCCCATGCCGCT
>JBDKKX010000103.1:0-12216 GCA_039795795.1 Bacteroidota bacterium
TCCTTTTTCATCGAAACTTTTAAAAGATATTTTGTCAGAATAGTCTCGTAGCTCAGCTGGTTAGAGTACAACACTGATAATGTTGGGGTCGGCAGTTCGAGTCTGCCCGGGACTACAAGATAAGTAAGATATTTGGGGGATTAGCTCAGCTGGCTAGAGCACCTGCCTTGCACGCAGGGGGTCAAGAGTTCGAATCTCTTATCCTCCACTTCTTTCAACAAAGCGACAATAGAAAAACAACTTGTTTTTCTGTTGTCGCTTTTCTTTTTGCCCAAAATAGGTTAATTTTGAATTTTTATTTGACAAGTCGAATCATTTAAACAAAATTTAAAAGAACAAATGAATATCAATAAAAGTATTATAGATCAACGGATTACAAAAATAATTGCTGAAAACCCACAATGGTTCAGTGATCATCGAGTCGTCAATGATACTGGGAAAAAAATATCACGCGCTTTTTTAATGCTTGGAGTGGCTTCTTATTTGGATATTTCGTTGGATGCGGCGTATGCTTGTTTGAGCGACGAAGGCAATGATGCGGGCATAGATGCGGTTTATATTGGGGATACTACGGAAACCGAATTTAGTCTTGTGCTCTTTCAATCCAAATATTATACGGGCAAGAAAATGGAAAATGATTCTAATTTTGAAGAAAATGCGATTGTCAAAATGATATATGCTTTGAAGTTGATTTTTGATAATCATGCCCATATTACGTTTAATGATAAATTGAGCCGAAAAATTGCTGAAATTCAATCGCTTTCTTATAATGATTATTTGTTGCCCCAAGTGAAATGCGTTATGTTAAGCAATGGCATCAAGTGGACTTCTATCGCCCAACAAAAAATTGATAATTATTCCAAAGATAATCCATATACAGATTTTGAATTCTTTAATCATGATGATATTTTAAACTATATTCAAAGCCGCAAAAGTATTAAAGCCGATTTGAAGTTGAGTGGAAAAGCATTTACGGAAGTGCTGCCTAATTTTAAACGCGTTTTGGTTGGTAAAATCAATGTTACGGAAATTGCGGCGTTGTTTGAAAAACATAAAGATCATTTATTGGAACGCAATATTCGTAAATATTTAGGTTTCAATAAAAATCGAATCAATCTGAAGATTAAAGAAACGCTTTTAAGTACAGATAAAGAAAATTTTTACCTGTATAATAATGGCATTACAATGATTTGTAGCAAATTTAGAGAAAATGGTTTTGCAAGCAATTGGGTTGTCAAAACAGAAGATTTGCAAATTATCAACGGTGGACAAACTTGTAAAACTATTCAACACACTCTTCAAGAAAATCCATTATTAGATTATTCCAATTCGTATGTGCTGATTCGTTTATATGAAATTGATAATGAAGATGAGCAAGTGATTACGGATATTATTATTTCGACAAATAGTCAAAGTCCTGTGGATTTGCGGGATTTAAAAGCAAATGATGCGATTCAAAAAAAACTGGAAACCGCAATACAAGATTTAGGTTTTTCTTACAAACGAAAAAGAGAAAATATTTTTCATCATTCGGATACGATTTTGGCTTCTGTGGCTGCGGAGGCTGTTTTGACGATTTGGCGTGCGTGTCCGCATATTGCGAAGTACAAACGAGCAGAACTTTTTGGAAAATATTATGATAAAATATTTACAGAACTTAATGCAAGTCAAACGATTATAGCTGTTTTAATTTTTCGCTTTTGTGATAATCAACGGCGGCGAGAAAGTTTGATTGAAATGTATCCGCATCTATCGTATAGTCATTATTTGATGGCGATGTTGATTGGGAAATTATTATTAAAAGCGAATCAATTACAATTACCACAATTGACTCATAAAAATTTTGATAATCTTAAAATTTATTTGGATGCGAATAAAGATGCTTTATTTGAAAAAGCAAATCAAATTGTTTTAAATGTTTTAGAGCAACAATATGGAAGCACATTTTCAAATATAGAATTACGGAAATTAGCCGCTACTTTTAGAAAAAATGAAACGATTGCGGAATCGCTTGCGAGTTTGTAAAACGGATTTTGAAATAATTTTGGGCTAATGAGTCGTTCAAAAAAATTTTAGACACATTTTTGGAGTCATGAGTCGTTCAAAAAAAGTTTTAGAGACATTTTAAGCGTTATGAGTCGTTCAAAAAAAGTTTTAGAGACATTTTAAGCATCATGAGTCGTTCAAAAAAAGTTTTAGAGACATTTTAAGAAGTCATGAGTCGTTTAAAAAAAGTTTTAGCGACATTTTTAGGAGCGAAAATTGGTTTAAAAAAGTTAGAGCTACATAATTGTATATCTTAAATTTAAAGCTAAACCAAACCTCCAAACACTGCCTAAAGATTTGGTTTATCTAAGATTGGATTGAAACCTATTTTGATTTTCAGCAATTTGTATAAATTTTGATTCAAAATAGAGCAAGAATGTATAATTTATATTCTTTTCAAACAATCTGGTAACGATATATTAGCAAAGATGCGAATTTGTTTGATATTTTTCCAGTTACAAATCGTGGGTGACAGACTTATAGGTTCTTCAAATTGCAAATCTAAGTATTCTAATTTTGGAAGTTCGCCGATCACATCGGGCAATTTTTTTAACGAAGTATAACTCAAATATAATTTTCGTAAATTTTTGAGTTGACCAATTTCATTAGGTATTTCTGCCAGCCATGTATAACTTGGAACGAAAACCTCCAAATTTTGGAGTTCACCAATTGTGCTTGGTAGGTGTGTTATAAGGTTTTTTCTCAAATCTAAATATTTCAGATTTTTAAGTTGACCGATTTCATTAGGTAATTTTTCAATACTATTCCGATTTAAATCTAAATATTCCAGATTTTCGAGTAGTCCAATACTTGTTGGAAGTTTTGATAATTGGTTGCCACTTAAATCTAAATATATCAAATGCCTTAACAAGCCAATATGTCTGTCTAAGGAATCGATATTATTGTTATTTATCAATAAAATTTTCAATTGTGGTTGTTGAAACACTTTTTCTGGTATTTTTCTCAAATTTCTACCTCGCAAATCTAAAGCAATTGTATTGCTATCTAATTGTTGAATATTTGTAGCTAATTGATATTCAATTCCAATTGTATCAATTAAAAAATTAGTATCAATATTGTGGGCATTTTTTCGTGTTACTACAGCAAAGCCATCTTGATCAAAAGGCAATGCTGTATTATATTTAAACTTAATTTTGGTATTCAAATTTTTGTCAATAAACCCGTATTTGTTATTAGAACTTTCGTAAGCCAATCCAAATTCATTTTTGTAAAAATAGATTTTATCTAAAACTGAAAGTGCGTTTTGTTCTGCTATTTCAGCCTTTGTTTTGGCACGTTGCACATAAAAAAATAAAATTACTACGGTTACTAAAAGGGTCGTAATGAGTGCTATCCCTGCATACGCTGCTTTTACTTGACGCGCTGCATGTGCCAATTCTTGCGCTTGTTTTTTTTGTTGTTCAGCTTGTTCAAATTCAAGGCGCACTTGTTTAGCTTCTAAAACAGGTTCAATCAAACGGTCATGTGCAAGTTCATAAGTGTCGCCGCCCCGCACACCAACCTCGCGTCGCAGCAAATGCACATTTACTAAGGCATCTAAAACAGATTTAAGCGTGCTTGACTCAAATTTTGACTGTAAATACAATTCAGGTAATGTCACTCGAACCGCTTTACCTTCGGAGGACACTGTTACTAACTCGTCTTCAATGATACGCTGTGCCATTTTTGGGTCACTTATGCATGGGTCGAGGAGTCGAGTATGATAATACTGGTCAATCAATACCGCCAGTCGTTTGGGTTGTGTATGCGCAACGCCGATGCGTAGATCGGGTGCCTTAATCGTTTGTTCAAACGCTTGACACAACGTTTGCAATTGAATCGCCTCAATCAGCCCGTCCTCATCGCACAAAAACTGAATGATATTCTGCAAAGCCGCGTCGTCATATTCAAAGGGCAAGGACGCAAAATCGCCTATCGCTCGGGCGGGCGCAACAATTGCTTGCCGTGCCATCGGTTCTGTCAATGCTTTGAGTTCAAAACAATGTCGCAAAATATCGGGCAAAACATCTGAAAGTCTATCCAACAAGTGCATCCTATCCGCCCGTATCGCAAATAACACTTTGACTGTCGCGGGTTCATAGATAATGTCCAATGCCGCTTCTGATAAATTTAACTCTTGAAGATGGTTTTGAAATCGGTGCGGCAATCCTGACCACAATAATTCAGCTAACTGCATTTTAAAGGCATCAATAGCAGCATCAGGATAGGTAAATAATTCTTCAAACTGGTCAAAAACCCATAGAAAGTGATTTTGGTGAGTTATTAACTGTCTGGTTTTCAGCGCGACCCATAATGTATTATCATTTATTGTTTCTAAAATAGAATGGGCTGTTGGCATTAATACATTCAACATTTTGTTAACTGGCATCTCTATAGGTAGTGTGTGGCTTGTCCAAGCTGTAAAACGAGTTGGAAAAACGGTCGTTTTATGCGCTGCAATTATTGATGGTACAACACTTGCATTCAATAAAGACGTTTTACCCAAACCAGACTTGCTATACAAAACAACCATTTGATGAAACCGAATTTGTTTCAATAAAGCCATTTGCTCTTGCTCGCGCCCGTAAAATAAGTGTTTTTGTGCCTCTGTGAAAGATTTTGTACCAGGATAGCGATTATTTTTAATGTCATTCATAAGGTTAACCGTCAACAATTTTTTGAATAATTTAATCCTCCGAGGAAAAACAATTAAGACATTCTAAAACCCTGTTGAGAATTTTATTTCGTTCAATAGATTTATTTTCAATACTTAATACATTTAGGTCTTTTTCAAAATGATGATAACTGGATGAAATAGTAACTAATCTGTTGTGCGTATTCCGATCTGTTGCGTATTCCAAAAAAGTATCAATTGCCTCTTTTAATTTTCCTGATAACAGTTTTTCATAAATTTTTTGCAAAGTTGGGTCTTTGTAAGACTGTTTTGGAAAAGAAGGTTGTTTTAAAATACCACTTTTAGCACAAAATTCATATAATTGTGTAATCACATCATAATGCGCTGTGTCCTCAATAAACTGAATTTTCAATTGATGCTCGTACAAATCCTTGAACTGTATGGATTTACCATCTAACAACGCATATCGTTCGGCATCATCGCCCGACTTGGTGTAACCCGCTAATTGCTGTTTCAATAATTGAAAATACCATTTTTCAAACGACACGCCAATGAATAAAAAAAAATCGGCTTGATGCAACAATTCTTTTAACCAAGCATTTTTATCATTGAAAATAATTTTCAAAAAATCAAACAAATCTGCATGCGTTAAAACCAAATTATCACAAGACCGAAATGTACCTAAAAGATTTAAAATCAATGTCTTATTAAGATTGAGCGACAAATCTTGAATGATTTTTTCGGTTAAGTTGGGTTTGAAAATGTATGGGACAAATTGTGCTGTGAACCCTTCACTCTTGAAATATTCATATAATAAATCGTCGAGTGTAAAATTCACAATTGCTAAAAAAGGCAATTGAACCATTTTTTGTAATTGTAGATTTGTCAAATTCCAATTTTGATGATTCTCGTAAAATTGAACCATTGTTTCCCGAAAAAGATTTCGATGAACCGCTTTTTTGAAAAGAACTAACCCATCGTCAGCATAAAATTTGAGGACAAGGTGGGATTGAGTTGCTATCGTATGCGCCCACATTGCTTGTTCTACGGTTTGCTTTTCGTCGTAAGGATACGCATCTGGACCTAAAAACAACACACATCGGTTGTTTTTCAATGCAACAGTCAAGCCGTCCCAATCAATCTTTTTAGACATTTATGAATCACGATTTTGTTGAAACACCATGAAAAATGTAAAAGTAAAGCGTTTTCTGAATTTTTAGCAGTGTTTCAGAACAAAAATTGCCAAATAATAGATATGGTTTTGAGATTCCAACCTTTTTCGCACAGGACAAAGTAAATTTTTTTTTGTTTCACCATCCAATTGCTGTAACTTTGATTCCATCTAATTTTAAAACTAAAACCGTTTCTCATCCTGGATTTTACAGACTTAAAAGAAGATATTATTGCTCACAATGATGCTGTAACCGAACGGAATAGAATTAGAATAGCTATTCTTGCACATTTAGAGCGTTTGTAAAATCATCTGGTTAAGAAAATTCTGTTTGTAAAATAAAATAAGGAGTGACTTAGTTGATTTTTCATAAAAAATCAAGCAAATCACTCCTTAGTTCCTACTTTTCCTTTATTTTTGATTCAAATCATTAGAAGCAATCTACGACATTTGCCCCAACTTCTTTCAACCGTTCTCGTCCAATGCGGTCAATATCCGCAACGCTCCGATGTTGGTGTTCGCCTAAACCCGAATTTGGAAAAACAACATATATAATGTCAGGCGTACCCAATCCTCCTTTGCGCGGTGAAAGATTTGCAATCCCCAACCGTCGCGCCAATGCAATCGACGCTTCCCCCAACCGATTTGTCGGTCCAATATCCGCTAAAATCGCAAAACCTCCTTTTTTGGTTTTCGTATTATAAACATAAGCCATATCTCCTACGCGAATATTACTGGGCCACATCAAAATCTCAGGCATCACGAAATAAGGAATTTTTTCGGAATCCACATACCGATGCGGGTCGGTTTTAGCCAATTTGATATTCTGCAAAGAAGTCGTGGAAACGTAATATCCCGGATTCGGGTCTCCTTTTTTCTGAATAGCGCGCCTGCCGTGTGCATCAGTGGCAACTCTTGCGCGAGAATTATCATCCAAACCAATATTTTTAGGGTGATAAGCGCGGGGTGAACCATCCGCGTCAATCGCAATTTTAGCTCTAAAAATCAAAGAACCTGTTCCATTATGATGCAATACATTAAAATTTTCAATCACCGTCAAATGCGTTGTATCACACAAAGGAAATGTTTTACGCATACTAAATGACATCAATAGGATTGATACGAACAAAATAATACTGCCGTGTCCGCGACGACGGCGAAAAGTTGGAGTTGTTTCCATTTTCGTTTTGCCTTAGCTCGTTTAGTTTGTAATTCTTTTTTTAATAGAATGAAGTTTAATAAAATTCAAAGGATGTGACGCGTTGGAATTGGGATTAAATGGGATTTTTTGGGGATTAAATGGGATTGATTTGTAGGATTTATCGGATTGAAACCCTACAAATCCAATAAATTCTAAAAATCAATCCCATTTAATCCCCAAAAAATCCCATTTAATCCTAATTCCAACCTTTACATTTTTTTAAAACAATTGATAGCATTATTATCTAATCTTGCCAACATTTCAGCTCCTTTTTGATTGATTTCATCAATCGTCCGATGTTTATCCTCGCCCAAACCCGAATTCGGAAAAGCAATATAAACAATTTGAGGTCTTTCCGTGCCGCCATTGCGCGGTGAGGCATTTCTAAGACCAATTTTTTGAGCCAACGCAATCGATGCTTCTCCCAATTTCCCTTCGGGCCCAATATCCGCTAAAATCGCAAAACAGCCCATATCCGTCGATTGATTATAAATATAACCCATATCTCCTAATTTTACATTATAACTTTCCATCAAGGATTCTGGCAATACATAATAAGGAATTTCTTCTGAATTGACATAGCGGCGCGGGTCTGTTTTAGCATAATCTGGATTATATAACGCTGTTGGAGATATATAAAACCCTGGAAATGGGTCATTTCGATTTTGAACCACTGGATTCCCGTACTTATCAACAACAATGCCAACCCATTTCCCATCCGTTTGGGCATTGCTCAATTCGTCTAAACCTGTATCATTCGGTCCGTAAGCACGCGGCGAACCATCCGCATCAATCGCAATTTTGGCTTTAAAAACAAGATTCCCTGTTACATCCTGTTTAAAAACCCTAAAATTTTCAATCATCGTCCGTTCCGTTGAATCACATAAAGTCAACGGACTTTTAGGACACGCGTAAATCAACACAAGACCAATCCCAAAAACCAAATACAATTTCCGTTTTAAGTTAATTTGTTCCATTTTAATTTGTATGTTTGTTCTAAAAATAGTTAATCCAATCAATATTTAACCTCATTAACAAAAAAAGGCAACGCATCGCGCATTGCCTCCAACTAAAAACCAATTAATTATCAAACAAATATTTTTAAATAAATTTTTCAATTTAATTATTTTTTTAAAATCTTAGGATTCAAATGGTTGCGTACATTTAAATCTTTTAATTTGTTTTTAATTTGTCTTTAAAGGCTACTCGAAATTTTTTGACTTTGGGTGCAATGACCATTTGACAATACGGCGCGAAACCATTCAAGTTAAAATAATCTTGATGATAATCCTCCGCAGGGAAAAATCGAGTAAAGTTAGTCATTTCTGTTATTATTGTACCATTCCAGAGACAATTCTTTTCGATTTCTGCGATTATTTTTGCTGCACTTTGTTGCTGCGCCGCATCGTGGTAAAAAATAACGGAACGATATTGTGTTCCGACATCTCCCCCTTGCCGATTCAACGTCGTAGGATCATGTACATGAAAAAATATACGCAAAATATCCTCATAATCAATGAGTTGTGGGTCGAAATGCACATTCACAACTTCCGCGTGACCTGTCTGCCCACCACAGACGGCTTTGTAAGTCGGGCTGCCAGTGCCGCCTGAATAGCCTGATATCACTTTGTGAACCCCGCGCAATGAAGCAAAAATCGTTTCAATGCACCAAAAACAACCGCCGCCAAGCGTCGCAATTTGTAAGTTTTCCATCTTAATAAATGATTTTGATACGCCTCCAAAAACATTTTTAGATGCAAAAGGTTGTAAGGATTGTAAAAATGAATTCGGCTCATCGACAAATCCGTGACAAATATACAACATTTTTAGAACTTGTACAAGTATTTTAAATATTTTTCAATTTTATGCTCTTTATTTGTTCTGTGAAACGAAATATTCTTTCGATTCTGATGGCTATTAACATATTCTATTGTTTATCCACCTCAAGCGGAAATTGCTAAAATGAAACACAATAAAAGCCGTGAAAATGCGTCTTTTCAATCAATAAGTTTAAAAAACAATCGCTATCAATCCGCATTTACGGGTTTTATGCACGAATTCCAATAAAATAACGCTCCCAATAAATGAAAAAAATTATTTTACTATCCTTGTCCTTGCTATTTTGCGCGTTGAAAACGAAGATAGCAGCTCAAACCAATTTATCTGGCATTATTAATAGTTATGCCAAAGTGACAGGCATTGATACTTGCCTACAAACTTTGAGTGTCAGTTCTGTCACGGGTTTTGAGCCGAATTTGAAAATTTTGCTAATTCAAATGAATGGCGCGTTGATGGATGCCAGTAATAATAGCAATTTCGGCAATATCAGCAGTCTCCAAAATGCGGGGAAATATGAAATCAATACGATTGATAGCATAACGGGTTTTACGATTTACTTGAAAAATAAACTTTTGGAATCTTATGATGTCAACGCGGCGGTACAAATTGTTTCTTTTCCGACTTATACGACCGCAACTGTACAACGTACGCTTTCGGCAAGCCCTTGGAATGGGCAAGTCGGCGGCATTATTGCCTTTGAAGCCACTACTTTAAATTTAAATGACAATATTGATGCTTCTGGATTGGGCTTTTTAGGCGGTTCAGCGCATGGTTTTAACATAGATTGCGCTTGTGACAACGTTTGTTTGAGTGCTCCAAGCGATTATTTTTACGATGCCATGGATTTCAAAGGGGCATACAAAGGAGAAGGCATTGCTGCTATTATGAATGACAAAACCTCGGGACGCGGGCGACAAACGATTGGCGGCGGCGGCGGTAATGACCATCGTACTGGCGGCGGCGGCGGCGGCAATGTAGGCAATGGCGGGGCAGGCGGCATTAATGATGAACCCAGTTCGCTCCGATGTAAAGGCAATCATGCAGGGATTGGCGGTTTGAGTTTGCAAACGACGAACAATAATGGTCGTTTAATCAGTGGCGGCGGCGGCGGCGCGGGGCATATTAAAGAATTTTCTGCCATTGGCTCCAGAGGTGGTAATGGCGGCGGTATTGTTTTCATCAACGCAGCAACTTTGAATGCCAATGGCAAAAAAATTCAAGCGAATGGCGAAAATGGCGTGATGGGTAGCACTGGCGGCGGCGGCGGCGGCGGCGGCACTGTGTTTATTCAAGGCAATGTAGTCGGATCCTTAATCGTGGAAAGTAAAGGGGGCGATGGGGGCGCATCCGACAATGGTGGGGCTACGGCAGTACCAGCTCGTTGTTTTGGACCAGGCGGCGGCGGTGGTGGCGGCAAAATCTTATTAAAAACCACTAATAATACGCCCACATCTGTCCTAAATGGCGGTGCCGCAGGACAAAATGGGGCATCATCCGCCACTTGTAACACAGGTAGTGAGCCTGGAGGCAATGGAAAAACAGTTACCTTAACGGCTAATGACAATATTGTAACCGCGAATGTGCCTGTAAATCGGGAGCTTGCTTTTAATTTGCAACCCAGTTCGGTGTCTTCTTGTCCGACGCGAAATGTTTCTATGAGTGTTGCCGCAGTGGGGAAAGATTTGAAATATCAATGGGAAGTAGGACAGGCAGCAGGTGGTTTTCAGCCCGTACCGAATAACACCACTTATTCGGGAGAGCAAACCGCTACGTTGCGCATCAGCAACATCACGGCGGCGATGAATCAATATCGCTATCGCTGTTTTGTGACGAATTGTGCTGGCACGACCTTGACTTCTACGGTGGGTACTTTATCCGTTTTGCCAGCGGCAACGGCTATTTTTTCGTTTACAACGACAGGGAATACGGTCACTTTTAACAACCAATCGACGCAAGCGGCGAATTATATTTGGAATTTTGGGGATAATACAACCAGTACGGCTCAAAATCCGACGCATACTTATACAACACAAGGCAGATATGAAGTGGCATTGCGTGCGATTGGCGTAGGCAATTGTGATACGAGCCGCGTTACACAAATTGTGTTGTTGAACAGACCCCCGATAGCTCGTTTTGGCGCAAGCACAACCGATACTTGTGTGCAAGCGACGATTCAATTTAGTGATAGTTCTTCCAACAATACGGCTCAATGGCATTGGGAATTTCCGGGCGGTACGCCTGCGACTTCTAATCAACAAAATCCAATTGTGCAATATTCTACGGGCAATGCGTATGACGTAACGTTGATTGTTAGCAATGCAAATGGGCGAGATACGATGCTGCGCCCTCAATATATTAGAGTGAAAGGCGCGCCGAGAGCGAATTTTACTTTGAATCGGAATGGGCGCAATGTCATTTTTACAAATCAAACCACACAAGGCGAACGAGATAGTTATAATTGGGATTTTGGGGATGCAACAGCGCGTTCTACCGAGCCGAATCCAACCCATACTTATGCCCGAGCAGGTACTTTCATTGTAACGTTAATGGCTACAAACAATTGTGGTACAGGCACTTATAAAGATACAATTATTATGTTAGCATTGCCAACGGCTCAAATTGCTGCCAATCAAACCCAAGGTTGTTTGCCGATGGTGGTGGAATACAATGCGATTAATTCCTTAAATGTCAATAATTGGTATTGGCAATTTCCGGGCGGTCGTCCGCGCACCTCGACGCTTGCGAATCCTGTGATTCAATATGATACGGTGGGCAGTTGGCCCGTTTTGTTGACGGTGAGCAATAGTGCTGGGACGTATGAATTGCGCGATTCTTTTTCGATTCGAGTCAATGCGTCACCCCGTCCTGCGTTCAACATTTTTAGGGTTTCGGATAACGTGATTGCGATTGAAAATTTGACGACGGGGGCGCAAAGTTATAATTGGAATTTTGGAGATAATACGAGTTCCAATTTGCAAAATCCTGCGACGCATCGTTATACCAATCCTGGCGTGTATAATATATCGCTTTTAGCGTATAATCAATCTTGTGGCAAGGGTACTTCTAAACAAATTGCATTAAATTTTACCGCCACAGAAGATTTTAATCAAGAAGGTGCTTTACAAATTTCGCCGAATCCGACGGATAACTTGTTGATTTTCAATTTTAAAACGCCTAAATATTTAGGGCAGGTGGTTCAATTTTCAGACATCAATGGTAAAATTGTAAAACAATTGGAGTTAAATCAGGAATTAACGCAGACGATTGATATTTCAAATTTTGCGGCAGGTATGTATTTCGTAAAAATTGGTAATTCTAATATGG